>JAYKIC010000027.1:0-3487 GCA_035284985.1 Leptolyngbyaceae cyanobacterium | reverse complement strand
CACCCCAACCCCTCTCCCAGAGCGGGAGAGGGGCTTTCGACCCAAGAACCTGGTTTGAAGTCCCTTCTCCCCTTGTGGGAGAAGGGATTTAGGGATGAGGGGAAAAGTTTTGTCAGTCAATCAGCCTACAAGCTCTGTAATTCATGATTTCTAATCAACAATAGGTTAATTTTAATCCTAGTAATAGAACGGGTTTGAAAAGTGACTGAAATTGCTGTGATCAAGACTAAGCCTATCTATGCAGACTTGTTTTTGCAAGTCCACATAGATAGGTTTTACGTGTGTAGCCGCAACGGCGAGTCGCTAATACGACTAAGCTCTAACGCCCACAATATATCCTTAAGCCTCATCGCGTCGTCCGAAACTTGGGGTGGAGTACCCGCTGCGCGGGTACTCCACCCCAATTTTCGGACAGGTCTAATGGGATTTGAACTGGGGTTAGGGACTAGTTTCATGACAGAGTTGCTTTTAGAATCCAGGGGTGCAATACGCGAGTACTTTAATCGTAAACCTATCCGTTCAGGCAAAGATGATTCAGGCAAAAGTGTCTATATGTCGCTGGCTGCTTAATACCATTGCTCGATGGTGCCAGCTACCAACCATTGATCAACTCCAGGCTAAAACTGAAGCCTATCAGGTCGAACTCAATCGGATCGAACAGCAACAGCAGGCGCTATACCGAGTTATCAGTAAAATTAGGGCATCTCTGGATTTGGATGTAATTTTCCGCACAACCACTAAAGAAACTTGTAAGTTATTACGAGTTGACCGGGTTGCAGTCTATCAATTTGATGAGAACTGGGGCGGAGCTTTTGTAAGTCACTTTGAATTTGCTGAACCCAGCTGGGATGATGTGGGAGCTTGGGGGCATCAGCTAGTTTGGGATGATACCTATCTCCAAGACCATCAAGGAGGGCGATATCGCCACAATGAACCCTTAGTTGCCCCTGATATTTATACGGCGAATCTTTCCCAGTGTCACATAGAAATTCTGGAACAGTTTTGTATTCGAGCCTATGCTACAGTTCCCATTTTTGTTGGCAAAACATTATGGGGAATTTTGGGTGCCTACCAACATACTGGACTCCGACACTGGACCCAACAAGAAATTAAGTTTTTGGCTGAGGTCGCCACCCAGTTAGGCTTTGCCGTTAAACAATCGGAACTACTCACTAATGCCCACAACAAAACACTAGAACTACAGCAAGCGAATGAGTGGCAGGATATTTTATTTAGCATTGTGGCCGAAATTCGCCATTCATTAGACTTAGAATCAGTGTTCACTACGACTGCTAAGGAAGTCCGCAAAATATTACGAGCCGATCGCGTTGCTATTTTTCAATTTGAATCAGATTCAAACTATGAATATGGGGAATTTGTGGCAGAAAATGTGTTACCAGAATATGATTCTGCGATGGCTATTCGCATTAGGGATAAGTGTTTTGGCGCTCAGTATGCCGTGAAATATCGCCAAGGTCGTATTCAAGTTTTATCGGATATTGATCAAGCGGACTTGTCCAAGTGCCACGTCGATATTCTGGCAAAATTTCAAGTTAGAGGGCAGGTGATTGTTCCATTGATGGTAAAAGAGCAGCTTTGGGGCTTGTTATGTATTCACCAATGTCATGGTCCCCGTCAGTGGCAACCATCAGAAATTAAGTTTGTCCGGCGATTAGCTAATCAGTTTAGTATTGCCCTGGAACATGCGGATGTCCTCAATCAATTGAAAACTCAAACGGATCAGCTAACGGAAATGGTGACGGCCCTAGGGCAAGCTAACCATCAACTTGAAACGGTCAGTCGCTTAGACTCTTTAACCAAGATCGCTAACCGGGGTTGGTTTAATACGGTGTTGAAGCAAGAATGGGATCGTCTCCAGCGCAATCAGTTACCGTTATCGCTCATTTTGTTTGATATTGATTACTTCAAATCGTTTAATGATACCTTTGGCCATTTGGCTGGAGATCAATGTCTTTATGACATTGCCCAGGTGGTTCAAATGGTGATTGCCCGCCCAGCCGATTTGTTGGCTCGGTATGGGGGGGAGGAGTTTGCGGTGATCTTGCCGGAAACAGATCAAGCGGGGGCGATCGCCATTGCCAAGTCTATTCATCAAGCGGTGTTGGATTTGGCGATCGCCCACCAGCATCACCCCTCCCATCCCCCCCTCGTCACCGTCAGTTTAGGCATCACTAGCCAAATCCCTAGTTTTGACGTCTCGGAACGCACGCTAATTGAACAAGCCGACAAAGCCTTGTATCAAGCGAAAGAACAAGGGCGCAATCAGTGGGTGGTCTTCGCCCCCAGCCGAACGACACCAACCTCCGCAGATTAACGGTTGATGTCATCCCATGCCCATCGGCGGACTTGGCTCGCTTAGGCGCGGCTTCAACCGCCAGTCGTTTAACTTTATTGGCTTTCGCTAAACCGATATAAATTAATTACTCGTAACCTGGAAAAATTCCGATTAGGCCATAAGGGCTGCTTTGACCAACTCCTGCACCTTTTTGCCGTCGGCCTTGCCCTTCAGTTGTTGCATCGCTGGACCCATTACCTTGCCCATCTCCTTGGGTGACGATGCCCCCACCTGGGCAATCACCTCAGCAATGACTGCACTAATCTCCTCATCCGATAGCTGAGCGGGAAGATAGGACTCAATAATGACCAATTCAGCCGCTTCCTTTTCGGCCAATTCATCCCGACCCGCTTGCCGATATTGTTCAATCGAGTCCCGGCGCTGCTTGGCTTGCTGCACCAAAATTTCCAACTCTTGTTCTGCGGTTAAGCCCTCTTGACCGCTAGCCCGCACCGTAGACTCCCGCTCTAGGATCACTTTTTTGATGCTGCGAACGGTTTCAAGGCGGATCTTATCCTTGGCCTTCATCGCCGTTTTAATATCATCGGAAATTTGATCTTTTAAACTCATGGGTGTCTCCTGCTTTTACTTCAGTGGCGGGCGATCGCTCCAAACAGCAACCTACCCCTATCCCCTAATAGTCCGTGTCATCCTCGTATTCAGCCACTTTATTCTTTTCTGGAATATTTAACCTTTGAGGTTGATAGGGTTTGGGATTTTCATCATCGGCCCAGGCATCCCCGGAAACATCATAATCTTCGTAGGGACTATCCATTTGGGGGGCAGAATATTCCTCGTAGGTCGCCTCTTCAATGTAGGCCGCTTCCTGCACTGGGGCGGTGTCACCCCAATTATCGTCCTCTGCGTAGACCATTTCAGGTTGGCGCTGGGGGACCGCTTCTTCCAAGGGCTGGGGCTGGGCTTCTTGCCAATTATCCTCATCCCAGGTTTCTTGTTCCGCCGCCGCCGCCGCCGCCACTACGGGGGGCGGTGTAGCTGGAGTCCCTGTGCCTAACTGGTTAGTGGTATTGACAGGCATGGTTTTGTAGCCCATGTCCCCCCGATCCCAGGGGGGATTGCCGATGCCCAAGCGCTCTAACATGCCGACGGTCACTTGAGTCAGTTTTTGTT
>JAYKIC010000026.1:0-3348 GCA_035284985.1 Leptolyngbyaceae cyanobacterium | reverse complement strand
TTGCTTAAGAAACATAAACAAAGTCAGTAATTCTTAAGTAATTTCCGAGATAGTAGAAAGGAGTAGAACACCAAGGCTCTCATTATTTTTGTGGAACAAATGTTTCTGCAAAGCAGAGGTTTCACTTAGGTAAAACAAACATTCTAGTGGTTGGTGGACTGGCCCTCTGTGGGCACCCAACGTCTGATCCCTCCATAACCTCACCTCCGTTGGCAATGGTGTTTTTAGCGTTCGTTTACCTTCTCGGCTAGTCTTTATGAATCTCCCAATCCAATCAACGGCATCTAAGAGTAATCGCAACTTTTCCCCTTCCCTGGTGACATTAGCCAATGTGTGGGCAAAGCGATATGTGAGGGCAGTGAATCAAGCTCGATCTAACCCTGCCCCCACCTCGGCGGCGGATATGAGGCGTGAGATTGCAACCATTCTGGCCCAAGGACTACGAACCGTCAGTGTACAAGCATGGGCCAAAACAGAATCCCTATTGTCCGAAGAGGTTATTCGGCACCAACTGGCACCAGAGACGGTTGATCCATGGGCCATCTCAGGGGATGTTTACCAAATCTATCACTTTGCCTTTGAAAGCTATGCCCGTGGGGTTACTCCTGAACGGTTTGCGGTGGATGTCGCCCCAGAACTCGGCAAAATTCGGGCAAAATTTACCGCCATTGAACCCAGAATCATTGGTTTTGTGAGTATTCAATTCCATTACACCGGGCAATATTTGCTCAATTTGGTTCAAATGCCGCAGCAGGGCTTGTTACAGCAATACTTTAAGGCCATCGATGATCATCTATATATGCCATTAGAAAGAGCCTATGAAGCAGCCGCCTCCTATGACTACGGATCTCCGGAACTCAATACAATTCAAACCCTCTTGCCCCAAAGCAGTGCGATCGCCAAACGGGTGGTTCACCAAGTCATTCAAGCCTTTCCCAATCACCAGTGTTATAGTGGTCCTCTTAATTCGCAGACGGTAAGCCTATCCAGCACCAGGGATGCAGAAATGTTTCAAACCTATATTTGGGTTTGTGTTCTAGAGAAAAGCATTAGCAGCGTGCAGCAGGAGCTATTTCCCCTCTGTGTCATGCTCTACCCAACCTTTAATGTCCGCTGGGAAATTGTACGGTATATGCTCGTTCTACTAGAGCAGGAGTTTGCTACGCTCCTCGCCCCCAGCGAATTTGCCCTGTGTGCGCCGTATATCGATGCCTTAAAAGTAATGATGGCTCCGGACGTGTTTGAAAACGTAGCTTAGGAACACTACCATCAATCGCTCATGGGTGGTCCCAATGCTGGTATGCTACTGAGCCATGTATTGGCATCTAACGGCACAGGTTATCAGTATTTTATATGACACGATTGTTACGTTTACGGACACTCTACTCCGTGCTTTTTCGCCCCATGGCCTCTGAGCCGGGACAGCCATACCCCTATGGCTGGTTAGCACTCAGTTTGGGGTTTGCCCTGTGGTACGGCCTATTGATGCTACACCAAGCGTTCAGGGCTGATTACGTCGTACAAGATGATGCCCGTCAGCATGTGTTTTGGATGCAGCGGTTTCTCGATCCGGCTCTGTTTCCCAATGACTTGATTGCCGACTATTTTCAGTCCGTAGCACCAACGGGTTACGCATTGGTTTATCGACTAGGAGCCTGGGTCGGGGTTACGCCGTTACTGTTGCACAAAATCCTACCCTTAGGGCTAAATATATTGACAGCGGGACTCTGCTTTCGGACGATGCTGGGCCTGTTTCCGGTGCCATCCGCCGCTTTTTGTAGCAGTGTGGTGCTAATGCAAGGGTTAGGCTTGACCGATGCCATTGTTTCCGCCACGCCCAAGGCATTTATTTATCCGTTATTGCTCCTGTTTATGGATGGGGTGGTGCGCCAACAATGGTGGGTGACGTGGGGGGCGATCGCCCTCCAAGGCTGGTTCTACCCCCAACTGGTGTTAATCTCCAGTGGTACGCTGCTGCTTAGGCTGGTCCAGTGGCAAGGATGGCGACCTCGGTTAGTGGCAAATGGGTGCGATCGCCTGCTCTGTGTCGGCGGCTTAATCGTCGCGGTCCTCATCCTATTGCCCTATGCCCTGCAAACCAGTGAGTATGGTCCCACCCTCACCCTGGCAGAAGCACGACAGTGGCCCGAATTATCCATGGATGGATCGCGATCGCAATATTTTGAAGCCGATCCCCTAAAATACTGGCTCGAAGGGCGCAGTGGTCTCCGTCCTGCCACCATCTTCACCCCCGTGACCAACTTGCTAGGGATCTTACTCCTCGCCCTCCCCTGGCTCCCGGCCAAAAGTTTCCTGCGCCAAACCCTCAACCCCAACTATCCTCTCCTAGCCCAACTCTTTGCGTCGTCCATGGGGTGCTTTTTCCTAGCCCATCTCCTCCTCTTTCGGCTCCACCTCCCTAGCCGCTACACCCAGCACAGTATTAAAATCATCATGACCTTGGCCGCTAGCATCGTCCTAGTCAGCCTGCTGGAATCCCTGTGGCGCTGGAGCAAATTATCGGTTGGCGTTTCCGGGTTTAACACCACAGGGGATTGGGCCAAAGCCTTGGTATCGGGTGGCTTGAGTGTGCTACTGGCCATCATCGTAGTGGGCTATTCCCTACTGGTTGCAGAATTTCCCCTAGCCACGTACCAATATGGCACCTATCCCCAACTGTACGAATTCTTGCAAAGCCAGCCTAGTACAATCCGCGTTGCATCCCTAACCAACGAGGTTAACAATATTCCTACTTTTGCCCAGCGCTCAATTGTCACGGGTAGCGAGTACGCCATCCCCTACCACGTAGGCTATTACCAACAACTGCGGCAGCGCACCAACGAGCTAATCGAGGCCCAGTACAGTTTGAACCAGCGGGATATTGCCCAATTTATTGAAACCTATGCCGTCACGTTTTGGTTAGTGGATCAAGGAGCCTTCCAAGCCGACTACGTGGAGTCCGACAGTTGGATTCAGCAGCACCCTGAAGCCGCCCGTCGCGCCTTGGAAAATCTTCAGGCTGAAGCTCAACTGCCCCTTGCCCGTGCCCGGAAAAACTGCCAGGTGTTGAAAGAACGCAACTTAATCTTGCTAGATGCTGGATGCCTCATTCGATAATTGCTTTTCTTCTAGCACCGCCTGGATCAGTTTCATGTGGCTATCCACCATCAAATCGGCCACAACCCGGTTGCGGATCTGCTTGCTAGGGTCAATCCGAAATGTAGCTCGACGCACGCTAAAGCCAAATGGCCCCTCCACGCCATAGGCCCGAATCACGGTTTTCTGAGCGTCGCACAATAGGGGAAAGGGTAAGGCGTAAGTGGTGGCAAATTTTTGGTGCATGGCCTG
>JAYKIC010000025.1:0-13101 GCA_035284985.1 Leptolyngbyaceae cyanobacterium | reverse complement strand
GACAAAAACTGCAACAAATCCACATCTTTATCCGCCCAGGGTTGGGCCACCTGTCGGCCATTCACCTGGAGCAAGCCCCACAAACTATCCCCACAAAATAGGGGAACTAACAATTTGTCCTGGCTTTGAAGGTGAACCAAGGCATCAGGATAATATGCCGAAAACTGGGTAATGTGAATATCCGGTGACGCTTTTTCCGAGGCCGGATGCAGGCCCGTCGTCTCAATTCGTTCCCCCAGGAAGGACACCCCAGTGCAACCCAACGCCTCTGCTACGGCGATCGCACAGTCCTCCGTTTCAAACTGCCAAATGGTGAGGCGATCGCACCCCAATACCTGCTGCACCTGCTGCACCGTAATATCCAAAATGGTCTGGAGATCCAACGACGAACAAATTTGAGCCGCTAAATCCGTCAGCACTTTTTCCCAATTGACCCTAGCCTCTAGCTCCGTAATCCGGGCGTTAAATTGCTGCTCCAAAGCCAGGGTTAACCCATCAGCCCCATGGGTGGTGGAATGGTTGGCGGCATTAGCCGCCCCATTTGAATGGGTTCCTGAATTGGCCCAGGCAAAACGACAATGGCTTGGAGGCATGGAAAAATCCGAATTAGCCCTAAGTTCCTCTTCCCCTGGGTGAGCCATGGAGCCATCCTGTTGCTGGTGGCTGTGTTGCGGCTCCGTGGCCTGAAGCGCCAGGTGTTGGAGGGCTGCATAGCCCAAACTGTCCCGACTCACCATACCCAAAAATTCATCCGCCTTCCCTAAAACAGGCAAATAATGACTACCAGATTGCTGAAACAGCGCCAACAGTGTGGCCATATCATTGCCCTCGGACCATCGGATCTCAGCCCCAGGGGACACCATGACATCCCGGACCAAAACTTGGTCTAAGGCAGGGGGAACCGCTTTTGGCCCTGGATCGCCAAAATCGGCGGTTGGGCCAGGGACCAGATGGCATGGCCACCACTCCTGTGCTGTCACAATGCCCAGGAACCGTCCCTGTTCTAAGACCACCACACAATCCGCCCAAATTTTGGCATACCCACTCTGCGGCGGATCAACATCATCAGGGTGCTTCGAGGTAGGAGCCACCATCTGCTTGAGTGCCTCCGCCACCGTAGTGTCTGGTGATACGGTAATGGGGTTGGGAATAATGGCAGATTTCAGTAATAGAAGCATGATCATGGATATGGCTAAATTACAGACGTAAGATTGATACCCAAAATTAGCGGGAGGGGTGAAGTATGCTACATAACTTTAACCCTGACCAACGAACCCAGGTCACGTCAAACGAGGGGTCAATCGTCACAGGGTGCAACTGATGCAGGGGAGGGTTGGGCTGTAGCCTGAGTGCTAGGCAAATGATGCAAGCATTGTTGAATCGTGTTCACCAATTGCTTTAATTTGACAGGTTTACTAATGTATTCGTTCGCTCCAACCGCGAAGCAGCGATCGCGATCCGTTGCCATCGCCAAGGCCGTGAGAGCCACAATGGGAACTTGTTCAAACTCCGCCATGGCTCGAATCTGCTGGATGGCCTCAAACCCATCCATTTGAGGCATTTGAATATCCATCAAAATTAAGTCAGGGTGGTGTTTCTGGGTGAGGGCGATCGCCTCCTGTCCATTTCCCGCCAGCACCATCTGATACCCCCGCGCCTTCAGATAACTAGAGATGGTACTCACATTGGCATCATTGTCCTCCGCTAGCAAAATGAGGGGATTAGTGGTGGGGCCATCCACCACCGTGGATGCCTGCATCTCTCCCAATTGGGGTTGTCCTTGGGGTTCGGGAAAATCAACCTCTGCCAACTCACAGGGAATAGTAAACGTAAAGCAACTTCCCACTCCAGCTTCACTGACCACCGATACCGCACCATTATGGAGTTCTACAATCCGCTTCACGAGGGCTAGCCCTAACCCCGTACCGCTGTAGTGGCGGTTGAGGGCACTATCAATTTGGACAAAGGGCTGAAATAAGCGGTCCAAATGTTCTGCCACAATCCCAATGCCCGTATCTATCACGCTAATGGACACGAGGGGCAGCGAGGATTCAGAAGCGGTGGCGCAATCGTAGGAACGATAGTGGGCTGATGCCTGGTCGAGGGATGCCACGACTATGGGGATAAAGGGATGATTCGGGGGATGGTACCGAACTTCCAGGGTGATTTGCCCGTGTTCCGGGGTAAATTTAACCGCATTGTTGAGTAGGTTGATCAGCACCTGCCGAATCCGACGTTCATCAGCGTAGATGTGGGGAATATGGGCCGGGACAACGGTCTCCATTTGAATCCGTTTTTTTAATGCCTGTTGTTTAACAAACGTCAGACTCGACTGACAAATGGATCGCACTGACGTTGGCACACAGTCTATTTCCATTTGTCCCGATTCAATTTTCGCGACATCCAAAATATCATTGATTAGTTCCAACAGGTGGGAGCCGCTGCGCTCAATAGTTTGGAAGGTTTTACGTTGCTCTGGGGTGACAGGCCCAAAAACTTGATCGTGTAGCCCTTCCGTCAGGCCCAGGATGGCATTGAGCGGCGTGCGAAGTTCATGGCTCATGTTCGCCAAAAATTCATCTTTTAAGCGGGTGGCCCTGGCGAGTTCTTCGTTGGACAGGGCCAGTTGTTGGTTACGCTCGGTGAGGAGTTGCTGGGCCTGTTGCCGTTCGGCCAGTTCCTGCTGCACCTGTTCATACAGTTTGGCCTGTTGGATGGCGATCGCCAACTGATTAGCAAACCGCTGGCTCAGAGAAATTTCCGCCGCTTCCCAGGATCGAGGCGCAGTGCATTGATGGATACAGAGCAAGCCCCACAACTGTTCACCGCAAATCAACGGCATCACCATGCACGCCCGCACCTGTAACTTCAGCAAAATATCCGCATGGCAAGGGCTAAAACGGTTGTAGCAGACATCATCGGCCACTAAATAGCGGCCCTTAGCATAGTGGTTAGCATGATCCCGGCCAAAACAATGATCGTGGACTAGTTTCCCTACCACAGAGATAAACCCATGCACCACCGACTCTGCCACAAATTCCCCGGTTTCGTAGTTAGAGTCGAGGTCAAACTGAAAAATCCCCACCCGCTCCGCCCGGAGGAAGGGACGAATTTCCTGACAGGCGGTGTCAAAAATAGTCTGGAGATTGAGGGACTGGCGGATGCGGCGGGTAATTTCCCCCAGCAGCCGTTCCTGTTCTGCCTGTTGCCGAATCACGCCTTCAGCCCGTTCCCGTTCCGCCTCTAACCGTTTACGTTCCCGAATATCTCGCAAAATGGCTTGGACGATAAACTGCCCTTGGATTTCCAGCACGGAGGCAGAAATATCAATGGGCAACAAGGTTCCCGATTTAGTTAAAAACGTGACATCTAGAACTTGGGTGCGTTGTTGATTCACCACTTGTTCAAACGAAACCAAAATTTTCGCCCGGTTCTCAGGGGGATGGAGTTGGGTCAGGGGCATGGAGGTCAATTCGGCTCGGTCGTAGCCCAACCACTCTTCTACCTTATGGTTGACTTCCAAGATTTTGCCGTGGCGATCGCACAACAAAATCCCATCACTGGCCCTTTCCATCAGGGCACCATAGCGTAGCTCCCGTTCCAACAAGGCGGCAGTACGGTCTGCCACCTGGCCCTCTAGGGACTGGTTGAGTTGCTCCAAGGAGGCGATCGCCTGTTGCCGTTCTAATTCAGCCGCCGTCCGAGCCGCGAAAATTTGAAGAATTTGTTCTGTCCGCTGGGGGTCACAAATGGGGTCAGGGCTAAGAACACACAGTAGGCCAAAGGTTTGCCCAGTGGCACTACACAAGGCCACCCCCAAATAACTATTAACCCCCATATCCACCAGATCCTGATCCAGGGGAAAATCTTGCTGCACCGTAGATTGGCTGAAGAAACGGCCCTCATCCAGGGTCCGGCGACACGGTGTATGGGCATGGTAGTAACTAATATTGGGTTGCAGTGAGCCATGGCTCCAAAACGCCAGGGTATGCATCTGGTCGCCATCCAACAGGGATACGGCTACATGGGGTACCTCTAGGGTTTGAGCAATATGTTCTACTAGGGCTGCCAGGAAATCTTGCCCAGTGGTGGCTACCGTGCCCGTTACCAAGGTTTCCAACTGGGCTTCGGCCCGTTTTTGCGACGTAATATCCCAATTTACGCCGATGACGCGCTCAGCGATGCCCTGGTCATTCCGAATCACAATGGCGTGGGCGGAAATATGACGAACTTGACCATCAGGCCAGAAGATCCGAAAGCTGGTGTGAAAGTCCGCGTCTCCGGCGATCGCCTGCTGCAAGAGCGTTTCCGCTGCGGCCAAATCCGCTGGATGCAGCCCCTGTCGCCATGCCTCATAGGCTTCAGAAAAGTCTAGGGGGTCCACCCCATACAGTTCATACATCCGCTCATCCCAGGCAAGATGGTTCCCGATCAAGTCCCAATCCCAAATACCCAGTTGGGCCGATTCGGTTGCCAGGAAGAGCCGTTGGGAGGCTTCATGGAGTTGGGATTCAGCTTGTTTGCGTTGGGTGATATCGCGGGCAATTTTGGAAGCCCCCACCAATTGACCGTCCCGGTTCCACAGGGGAGATACGGTGATAGCGACATCAATGCGGCGACCATCTTTGTGGTGACGGACGGTTTCCAGAAGGGTGAAGCGATCGCCCTGTTTAATACACTTCAAAATCTCTTGTTCTTCGCGATGCCGTTCTGGGGGAAAGAGAAGAGTAATGGGTTGCCCCACGGCTTCGGCGTTGGTGTAGCCAAATAGCTGTTCAGCGGCAGCATTCCAACTGGTGATGATGCCGTCTAGGTTTTTGGTAATAATGGCATCACCGGAAGACTCCACAATGGAGGCTAGGAATTGGGTGGTTTGTTCCAACTGGCGGCGATCGCTAACATCGCGGACGATAAACAAGGCTTCATCGTCGCCACATTTAATAATGCGAACTTCTTCAAAATGGATGCAACCGCTCCGTTCAATCTGCTGTTCAAAGACCTGTAAATTACCACTGTCAAGGGCCTTTTGGAGATAGTGCAGTTGCTGTTTCGCGGCTTCAGGGGGCAAAATATCCACAATGTTTTTGTGTTGCAGTGCCACTTCATCCGGTTCTAGGGATAATGACCGATTCCAACTCACAAAGCCACGATAGTTACCATCGGCCCCAACCTGGACAATCAAGTCGGGAATGGCGGACAGAAAAGCCCGATTTTGCCGTTCACTGCATTGTAAGCGAAGCTCAGCTTGTTTACGCTGGGTAATATCGGTTAGGGTACCGACGTACCCGATCAATTGCCCCGTGGCATCATGTTCAGCAATACACTGGCCATAAACCCAGACTTCCATCCCATCAGGATGACAGAAGCGATACTCCAGTTGGAAGGGACAGCCACTCTGAATGGCTTGTTTCCATGTGGTGAGGACGCGATCGCGGTCGTCGGGATGGAGATGCTTGAACCAGCCATCCCCCGCTGCTTCCAACGGGGAGCAGCCAATTAGCTGACTACAGTGCTCATTAATGTACAAATTTTGCAATTCAGTATCGGTTTGGAAGATACCAACCGGAACAATTTCCGCTAGATTGGCATAACGACGTTCAACTTCCAACAGTTTGACTTCTGCCTGTTGCCGTGCCCTCAATTCAGTTTGCAGATGTTCCTGGGTGGTGGCCTGTTGGATGGCGATCGCCAACTGCACCGCCATATCCTGAAATAACACTTTATCCCCTGGCTGCCAATGCCGATAGTCGCTGCACTGATGGGCCATCAGAATTCCCCACCGTTTTCCAGAAACCTGAATCGGCACCACCAGGGTAGATTTAACACTATATTGTTCCAATAAAGCCATTTGGCAAGTGTTATGGCTCATGGTGTGAATGTTATCAATCCCAACCGGAATATCATCAATCGTCAGAGTCGGAAACTGAGGATGACAACTCCCGCAACTGGAGTTTGCGATCATAGACGACCAGCCTAACGCGGTGGACTCCGCCATCACGTCTGCTTGTCCATTTGGCTGTAATTGGCAGATTAAAACGCGATCGCAGTTTAAAAAAGTTCGGATTTCCGTGACGCAGGTTGCCAAAATCGTTTGCAGATGGAGCGATCCACGAATACGATTAGCAATTTGGGCGACTAGAGCTTCCCGCTGCTTGCTCAAAATTTGCTCGGTCTGGGTTTGAGGCTGGAGTTTCCAGTAGGGAAGGGATGATTGGGCCTCTTCGGTAGCTGGCTCCAAGGGATGGAGGGTGATGGCTTGGACCAAATAGCTCAGCACTCCCTCATAGGTAATCACCCCCACTAGGCGATCGTGGCGATCCACCACGGGCAAGCAAGAAACACGATGCTGTTGAAAAAAACGCAGGATGGCATAACCATTGGTCAACATGGACTGTTTAATGATCGCCAGGGGAGGCATCATCATTTCCCCCACGGTCAGTTGATCCAATTCCCGCACCTGGATACTGAGGCGAACAATATCCCGTTCGGTAATCAGGCCGACGACCGTATCTTGGTCCATCACCACAATGCAGCAAGAGCATTCGTCTGGACCATTGCGGTCTGCCAAAGAAAAATCAACGTCACTCTCAAAGCAATGTCGCCTCCCATCCATTTGCGCGATCGCCGCCATCACTGTGGTGCCAATCTGGGCCGTGAAGGGATCACGAATGACAACAGAAGATAAATCTACAGTGGAGAAGGGAAAGGCATGAACCATAGTTTCTTAAACAGGTTTATTTTCGATTATTCCCTCCCCAACCCGTGATGGGTCACAAACAACAAAAGACTTATTATTGTGCCGTAGGTCACACTTGCGATCGCCCACCCCATGGGATCAGCTCCACCCGTTGGCAAGCTACGGGGTAGGCCCAGCTTGGATTAAACGGCAAAAGCTGACCCCAACCTTATCTCATTAAAAATTTATTTTAATCTCAGATAAGAGAAAAGCAGCCTACTACACTCTTATAAGAATTCCAGCCAAGAACTGAATCGGCCCCATTAGCCCCTCAACGAGTTGGTTAGGGGTTAGGGTTCTGCTTCTTTGGTGCCGTTTCCTATTGCTGATAAAAGTAAGGTCTAGCCATGGTCCCACCTCCCCAATCCATTCAACTTCCAGATACTTGTGAACAAGTCGTATTGTGTGGCGGTCCTTACAGTAACTTTGGAGCCGTGGCTGCTTTTTTAGCCACTACCGCCGATTATTCCTATCGTTTTTGCTTGGGGGATATGGGAGGCTTCGGTCCCCTACCCAATCGGACCCTAGACCTATTACGACAGGCAGAGATTATCTGTATTCAAGGCAACTACGACCATGCCGTAGGGTTTGGGCTACGGGACTGTGGTTGTGGCTATTCTGACCCCCGCGATCGCCACTTTGCCCAAGTGAGCTACGACTATACCTACGCTCACACCGCCGAGGACCATCGTCAGTGGTTGCGGGAACTACCAGCGCAAATTGTGCTGGAGTGGCGCGACTGCCGCATTCTCCTCTGCCACGGCAGTCCCGATGTGGTCAACGAATTTGTCTGGACCAGCGAAACCGATGATGCCCGAATTCTAGATTTTCTAGCCCGTCATCAAGTAGATGGTATCTGCGCCACCCACACAGGCTTACCCTGGATACGCCCCGTTACCCAACCCTCTGGACGACCCGGATTTTGGGGCAACGTCGGTGTGTTGGGTCGTCCGGCCCATGAAGGGAAGCCCCATGTGTACTATGGAAAGCTGCACTTTCCCAACGGCACCCCAACTCCCCAACCTGAGTTGGTACCCCTGAGTTATGATACGGCCCCAGTTGCCGCCGCCATGCGGGCAGAGAAACTACCCTCCGAGTTTATCGAATCTCTAGAACGGGGGATTTGGACCACCTGCGGTGAAATTTTGCCACCAGCGGAAAAGATGGTGCAACCCCGCGTCCTGGGATAGGAGAACGTCATGCCCCTATTTCTGCGTCATGGTACAACTTGCTTCTACTTTTTTTGTAATATTTACAATTATGATTAACACATCGCTAACCTGGGCTTTGCTGGCTGGGTATGGATTTTTCATCTACCGCATCGTACAGCGCACCACCCCTGATAAGGTCAGTGCCTCTGAGTTTTTCCACGGTCATTCCCGCGAAGGCACCTCCCCAGGGCTGTGGCTACTGGTGGCGAGTGCCGCCATTTCCTGGGTTTTTGCGAAGTCGATTGATAATGCCGCTAGTCTGGGGAGTGCGTTTGGGATCACGGGGGGGATTGGCTACGCAATCTACTATCTCAGTTTTGTGACAGCGGCGATCGCCCTTTATTTTATTCGGACACGGGGCGGCTACCATTCTATTCCTGAATTTTTGGCCAGTAAGTATGGTCTGGTTTGCTCCCGCCTATTTTTGGTGGCGATCGCTATCCGCTTAATCAATGAAGTCTGGTCTAACACCAAAGTCTTCTCACTTTACTTTGGTCCCGAAGGCAGTGGCTCCTATTGGGTTGCGGCGATCCTCGTCACGCTGTTCACAGTATACTACAGCCTCTTGGGTGGATTACGCAGTAGTCTCCTCACCGACGGTGCTCAAATGCTGTTGGCGGCGGTGCTGTTAGTGGTCATCCTCGTCGTCTTGGGTCCAGGCTTGGCCACCCAAGGATTTCCGGTGGTCGATACCGATACCCGACTGGCAGGGTTGACGTTTTGTGGTCTGGCCTTTGTCCAAATTTTTAGCTATCCCTTCCATGACCCAGTCATGACGGATCGCGCGTTCATTACCTCCCCTAAGGTGATGGTCAAGGGATTTATTTGGGCCGGAATCATCAGTGGCGGGTTTATTTTTCTGTTTAGTTTTGTTGGCTTGTATGCCCGCAGTTTTGGTGTGGAGGGAGTCCCTTCCCTCACGGTTCCAGCCTTATTTGGCTTACCCATGTTACTGGTGTTCAATGCCATCATGCTCACCAGTGCTGGATCAACCTTGGATTCCACTTTCTCCAGCGTCGCGAAATTGGGGGCACGGGATTGGAGCGATCGCCGGGATCAGCCCACCGAATCCCAAGCCTTTATTGGTCGCCGCTGGATTGTGGCGATCGCCCTCCTGGGCAATCTTCCCCTGCTCAGTGTCTACCTGGGGGATCGGGTGGGACCAGCGATCATCCTCGCCACCACCATCAGCGGCACGATGGTCATGGGCTTGGCTCCCATTTTTCTCCTCGCCTTTATTCGCAAAGCCGGACCCTTGAGCTTTCACCTCGCCTTTTGGCCGGGACTCATATTTGGGGTACTGCGAGTAGTAGAAAACGCAACAGGGATGCCTTTCTTTCCCGAATGGGTGGCGATCGGCTCTGGTAAGTATGCCGTGGATTTGGGAGTCAACCTTTACGGTTTGGTCATTTGTATCGCTGGATACTTGCTCGGTTCGGTCATCGCCATTGGTGGCGATCGGCGGTCCGCTTTAGACCCTCAAAACTGAGAACTGGCCACCGCTGTGGGCAACGTGACAATCACTCGAAAGCCCTCTCCTGGCTGGGTGGTTGTCCTCTCAGGAGGGCGTTGCCCCAGGCTCCCTGCATCGGGATCATTTTGCAAGCGAATATCACCGCCATGCCGCCGAATCACGGTTCGGGCCACGGCTAATCCCAGCCCAGTGCCCCCCGTAGCCCGATTGCGGGATTGCTCCAGCCGCACAAAGGGTTTGAACACCTCCTCCTGTTTGTCCGGTGGAATCCCTGGACCTTGGTCAGCGATCGCCACCTCCACCCCAGTCGATAACGGCATCAGCGACACTGTGGCAGACTTCCCATAAATCGCTCCATTTTCGATCATGTTGGTAAACGCCCGTCGGAGAGCGGTGGGTTGCCCCTCAATAATCAACCGTTGGACTGGGGACGCTGGGGCTGGGGACGCTGGGGCATTAATGCCCCTATAATCCACCGGATACCCTGCATCCGACAAATCATCACAAATACTTTGCAACAAGCTAGCTAAATCTAGACTGGTGCGGGGTTCGGGGGTGCTATCCTCCTTGGCAAAGCTCAGGGTGGCATTGAGCATCCATTCCATTTGGCCGAGATCCGCTTGGGCTTTTTCCTGTTGAATCGGATCGTGGATAAATTCCGAGCGCAGGCGTAGGCGAGTCAACACCGTGCGGAGGTCGTGGGAAAGGGCCGCTAGCATCAGAGTGCGATCGCCAATTAACCGTTGGAGTCGCTCCTGCATTTGATTAAACGCTTGGGCCACTTGCCGCAATTCCCAGGAACCTCGCTCCGGCAACGGCGGCGCATTCACATCCCGGCCCAGGCGATCGGCAGCGGCGGCAAATTGCAGCAGGGGAGCGGTAATTCGTTGGGTACCCCAAGCCGCCAGTGCCCAAATGCCCAAACCTGTCAGCCCTAGCCACAGGGGAAATGGTGGACCACTGTAGCGGGAACCAAAACCGATGGGCAGGGTTAACAACCACCCCGGCGACCCTGAATCTGCCGAAGTGTCACGGGTCTTGTCAATTATAATCACGAGTTGGCGATCGCTCGGCCACAGCGGTGGGGGCATCCCTGGCTGGAGGATTGGGGCAGGTGGCTTAGGGGAAGACGGGTGGGGGGGATGGGCGGACCGCACCGTCACCGTCACCGGATCAGTCAGGGCTTGGCTCAAGTGCTCCTGCAACTGGGCAATACGCCGCTGGCGGGATGGCAACCGGGATGGCAGGGACCAGCTTGAAGGGGAGTGGGTGTTCCGCCGCTGTCCCTCTCTGGGGACGGGTGGGGCTGGGCTAGTCCAGGGTTCCACCCGCAACAAGGGATCATTAAGGGCTTGGAGGACCACGGGGTACTGATTGGGGGGTAAGGTGTCCAAAAGGGTGGCGATCGCCACCACCCGATCGCTCACCGTCTCCATAAAAGTGGCAGGGGTATGGAGTTGGCGATCGCGCCAGTACAGCACCCCAGTCAAACTTTGGGCAAACAGCAACCCCAGGGCAAACAACAACACCATCCGCCCCGTCATACTCTGGGTCCACCACCGCCACACCGTCCCCGCCCCCCCTTTACGCCACCGTCTAGCTGGCCCTAGGCTCATAACCGCTGCCTCACTCGCTTCACCATCGGGGTAAACAGATAACCCCCGCCCCGCACCGTTTTAATCAATTTGGGTTCCTTGGGATTGGGTTCAATTTTGCGCCGCAACCGACTCAGTTGCACGTCAATACTCCGATCAAACCCCACCGCGTCGTATCCTTTGGTATAGTCTAATAGCTGATCCCGGCTCAACACCCGCTGGGGATGCTCCACAAAGGCCAATAACAAATCAAATTCTCCTGCGGTTAGCGTCACCAAAGTGCCTGATTCCGGCTTATTCGGCAAATCCACCCGCAACTCCCGCTTGCCTAAATCCAGCCTCCACCCTTCAAACTCGAAGCAATCCGCCCCATCCCCTGGAGAGACCGTTTGGGCATAGTCCACCCGCCGCAACACCGCCTTAATTCGCGCCAATAGTTCCCTCGGATTAAACGGCTTCGTTACATAGTCATCCGCCCCCATTTCCAAACCGATAATCCGATCCATATCCGCATCCACAGCCGTCAGCATAATGATGGGAATGGTGGACGTAGCCCGCAACTGCCGACATAAACTCAACCCATCCTCCCCCGGCAACATGATATCCAGCACAATCAGATCCGGAAGCAGGGTTTGTAATATCTCACGCATGACCGCACCGTCGGCAGCAGTATCACAGCGATAGCCGTGGCTGTGCAAAAGCTGAGACAGTAGCTCTCGAATCTCACTGTCATCATCCACAATTAAAATTTGGGGAAGGTTCGTAGAATCTGTCATACAGCGATGATACACCGTCAATGCCAAGCAAGGGTTTGCGCCATACAGTCTTTTTAGGGCAACCTCTCAGTTAGAGGGGATGCTGCCAACTGGGAGCCGATTCTTCCCTATGGGACCAGCGGTCTGACGGTCCCTGACAATATTCCTTTACAATATGCTGCATCTGCCAACTGCCGCTTGTCATGTCTTTATTTATGGAAACATTACCTGCCATTGACCCCGTTTTTATGGGCACCAGCTTTGTTGCCTCCTTCATTGCCTGCTTTTTCTCTAGTCTGGCGGGGGGTGGGGCTGGATTAATTCTGTTGCCCATTCTTTTATTGCTGGGCTTGCCCTTTGTCAATGCCCTCGCTTGTCACAAGTTAGCGGTAGGATTCATCGGCATTGGCAGTGGCTATCGTTATATGCAGGAAAAACTAATTGACTGGAAAGTGTTTTGGTGGACCGGAATCACGGGGGTGCCATTTGTCATATCGGGTACCTGGTTTGCGTCCTATTTGTCGGGCGATCGCATGAAGCCCATTTTAGGGATAGTCATTTTAGTCATGGTGATCGTGTCCTATCTTCGCCAGTCCAGCCACCTGGAGCATAAACCACGGGTCATGACCCGCAAAACCTGGATTATTGCCTCCCTCATGCTAGTGCCCATGGCCTTCTACAGTGGTTGGATCTCCGCTGCGGCTGGGGTGTTCACCACCTACCTTTACTTGACGTATTTTCGTTATGACCAACTCCATGCCACAGCCATGACCCTTTCTGCTAACGGGATTTTCTGGAATATTGTGGGGGCGATCGCCCATATCTTTTTCGGCCATGTCGTCTGGACATTAGCCCCAGGACTAGTAGCCGGAGCCTTATTAGGCAGTTATTGTGGAGCCAGTTTAGGCATTAAAAAAGGAAACCGCTTCCTCCGCCTAATTTTCCTTACCGCTGCCACCGTTACTGGGATTTTACTTCTGTATCAATCATTTGAAAATTAAGTTTTAGCTTATATAATCCCTTTCTATCCTGTGATTGCATAGTCAATTGTAGGGTGGGCATTGCCCACCCTACGCAGTAAAAATCCTAGATTATGCAATCTTGCACCGAGAACGGAGTAGCTGTCAGCATTAGTGAAAATATTAGTGAAACGATTGCCACTCGTTTCCTCTATTTTTTCAAAACTTCCGGAGTCTAAGCATAATTACAGAAAACTTAATTAGGGATCATCTATCTATTTTCCACTGATCTAAAGTTTGCATCGTCAGACCTTTTAGTAGGGTGGTAACTAACCACCTCTACAGATTAATGCTGCAACGGAACTTTAGCC
>JAYKIC010000024.1:0-4204 GCA_035284985.1 Leptolyngbyaceae cyanobacterium | reverse complement strand
TCTTTATTTCCTCGTTCTTTATTTCCTCGTTCTTTATTTCCTCGTTCTTTATTTCCTCGTTCTTTATTTCCTCGTTCTTTATTTCCTCGTTCTTTATTTCCTCGTTCTTTATTTCCTCGTTCTTCGTTCTTCGTTCTTCATTCTTTATTCTTGTCCACGTGTCCAACGCGGGGGTAGCGCTGCCGAGGAGAAGGGGACAGGCAGCGAGTTGGCCACGCCATTGGGCAACGGTGCGGGCATGGTAGCAGGGGGCAGGGCGGTCTTGTTTGAAACTGCTGTCATGTTCTTCATCGAGGATAATCAGGCCGAGATGGGGGATGGGCAGGAAGACAGCGGAACGGGTGCCGATGATGACCGTGGGCTGACCTTGGAGGAGTTGTCGCCAGGTGTCGTAGCGTTCACCGTCACTGAGACCACTGTGGTAGACGAGGACGCGAGCACCAAACCTTGCCACAAATCGATCGGTCAACTGGGGGGTTAAACCAATTTCAGGAACGAGGATGAGGGCGGATTGGCCCTGGGTGAGAAGGGGAGCGATCGCCTGCAAATATACTTCAGTTTTTCCCGATCCCGTGACTCCATGTAGCAGGATTTCTTGATAACCATGACTCTGGGCTATGGCATCCACTGCGGCTTGTTGGGCCGAAGTAAGGGTTTTGGGTTGGTCGGCTACACCGCTGCTGTCACGGTTGAGCCGCAACACCTCCCGTTGTTGGATCACTACCGCCCCTTTCTTCGCCAAGGTATGAACCACGGAAGAACTAACCCGACAGCGTTGTAGCAATTCCGTCAGCCATAAGTCGCCGCCGTTACGTTTGAGCACGTCGAGCACTTCCTGTTGGCGATCGCTCACGCCATCCGGCACCACCCCCGTCAGCGTCACCGCTTGCTGGGTCTTGGGCTTGACCGTGGCGGGAGGTTCCACATAACTTTCCACCCAGCCCCGTTGCAGCAAGTCCCGCAAGCCTCGCTCCGCTCCCCGTAGGTTGCGCCGTAGGTAGGTCCAGGTATAGTCCTGAGCCTTGGAGCCTTGCAGTTTCACCAAAAGTTGTTGGGCGATCGGGTGGAGAAATTCAGTAGCTCCGGGGGGAATTCGATCAGACTTCAGGCGAATGCGCCGTTGCGATCGCCCCAACAATCCTGGGGGCAATGCGGTTCGCACCACTTGGATCAGGGGGGTGCAGTAATAATCCGCCACCCGCTGCAACAGCGTCCAGTAACTAGGGGGGAAAAAGCCTTGACTGACCACATCGTTAATGGATCGAATCCCATCCACCGCCATCCCCGCCGGAATCGAGTCCACCCAGCGAATCACCACTGCTCCCACTTGCCGACTGCCAAAGGGCACACTGACAATATCACCGGGTTCCACCGGGACGTGGGGCGGAACTTCATACGTATAAAGCCCTTGAGCACCCGGACAATCCACCAATCCTTCAATCCACCGACTAGGATTAGGATGCATTTGCCGATGCCTTTCTTGATAACGCCCCAAAGGTTCTGACACTGAACTCACCAATGGTTCAGCATCAAGTCGGGATGGTTGGGAAAGGGGGGACGGATGAGACAGGGCGATCGCTCCCATAGATCTGGTAGTAGTTGAATTCTACACTCCCTACTATAGGCCAAAACTCTTGGCCAAACTATCAGCGAAATATTCCGGTTCTGTTGCCCAAAGACCCAGCGAAGACAAGAAGCCCCAACAGCTTTAAGGATCATACATTGGCCAACTCAGTCCCTTAAGCCAGCCATAATACAACTACCAACGGTGACAGTTTTTTTGATTCTACCGCTTGTGAGAGTTTGGGGCATGGGGTTGGGGAGAAGAAGAATTAGACACCAAGGGATAAAACAGAAAAAATGTGCCGCTTGGGGAACCAAATAGTTAAGGCGGATACCTAGGGCGATCGCGAATCCCACCCTTCTTACTTTAGGTTTTCCTGCAAACAATTGGTCTAGCAGAAATCGAACTTGATTCAAAATCAGCATCAACCACAGGTAAGACAGAAAAGACAGAGAAATTGACAGACCGAAGTCTATTAAAAACCCTCTTTAGAGTAGCTGCCAGTACTATGTTTCGATAGTTCCCCACTAGTTTACTAATTCGCAATATATTTACCGTTATATCGATTAAGCCAGATAGGGAAATCAGTGTACACCTAGTATAATATTGAGGCTTAAGAAGGAAAGCGATCGCCATTTATAAGGATAACCAATGGATAAAAGTACTATATCCTAAGCCTAGAAAAGTTTGATAGGATTCTACGCTGGTAAACTGATTAAAACAATCACAAAAGAATTTCTTCACCTTTACAAAAGGAATCAATTTTCATGTTTTTCAATTCCTTTACATTTGTAGCTTTTTTCTTCTTAGTGTATTGTAGTTACTTATTTCTGAAGTCTCATTATAAGGCACAAAATCTCCTTTTACTTATTTCAAGCTACATTTTTTATGGTTACTGGGATGCTCGTTTTTTGTTATTACTTGCATTCTCAACAGGAGTTGATTATTGCGTTGGGCGATGGCTAGAGCAGTATCAGTCTATAAGGTTACGTCGTATATTTCTAGCCCTATCAATACTCTCAAACCTAGCAGTCCTGATATTTTTCAAATACTTTAACTTCTTCTCATTAAGTATAATAAATTTGCTTTCTTCAATTGGATTAAATCCTGACCCTTTGACGCTGAATATCATCCTACCTGTTGGCATTTCTTTCTATACATTTCAAACCTTAAGCTATAGTATTGACGTGTACAAAGGAAAGATAAGTGCGGAGAAAAACCTGATAAACTTTGCACTCTTTGTTTCTTTCTTTCCACAATTAGTGGCAGGCCCCATCGAGCGAGCATCCACCCTCTTACCTCAAATATCAAAACCTCGTTTTCTGAATGTTGATCAGATTAATGCCGGACTGTTTCTGATTTTGTGGGGATATTTTAAGAAATTGGTCATTGCCGATAATTTAGGTGGAATTGCTGATGAGATTTTTGAAAGCTACACCACCTATGAAGGGCTAGATCTTTTAATTGGATCACTCGCCTTTACTGTGCAAATTTATGGTGATTTTTCTGGGTACTCTGACATTGCGAGAGGTTTAGCTAAACTCATGGGATTTGACTTTATGCTAAATTTCAATTTGCCGTTTTTTGCCACTAGTCCCAGCAACTTTTGGGCACGCTGGCATATTTCACTATCAACCTGGTTTCGGGACTATGTTTACATTCCATTGGGAGGTAATCGTCTAGGAGCGATCGCTACGTATCGAAATCTTACAGTGACGATGCTACTCTGTGGCCTATGGCATGGAGCGGCCTGGAATTTCATCCTTTGGGGTGCATTTCATGGCATGATTCTCATTGGTTATCGCATGGCCAAACCCTATTTTCTACAGCTTCCAAAATGGCTGATTAGTAATGCTTGGATCACATCATTACTTGGAATGGGTATGATGATTTTTCTAACAACAATAGGATGGATTTTGTTTCGTTCATCTAATCTTCAACAAGCATTTTATATCCTCACAAATATTAACTTTTCATCATCTTCTGAGACTTCCAGTCTTGCCCATGATCTGCTGTTTTTTAGCTTGCCACTATTAATTGTCCAAATTTATCAATTTATCAGCCAGGATTTACTAATACTCACCAAATTAAGTCCCTGGTTACGAGTTTTTTTATATGGTGGTATCCTTTCGGCAATCATTGTATTCAGTAGTCGCGATCGCTCTGAATTTATTTATTTTCAGTTTTAATCTTACTTGTCTCTTTAATAGATAGCAGTTAACATGTAAGGATTAATCTTTAGTAAACACATATGCTAAAACTTCCTAGCCGGAAAAATCCCTTTCAGTCATTCGCCGAGGAACGACTGAAACCGTTAAATAAAAAAGAAATAACTTTCAATATTTTGGGAACATTGATTGTTGTACTGCTCTTCAATGGTCTTGCGAATGGATTTTTTATTTATCTCATTTCACAACGAAGCTTCTTTTTAGCAAGCCATAAGTGGACCCTACTTAATAATTTAGAAGAACCTATTGATTGGCTTGTACTGGGTGACTCAAGTTGTAATCAAGGAGTTATTCCAGAAATCCTGAGTCGAGAATTAGGTGGAACCACATTAAATTTATGTATTTTTGGGCCATTACTTGTATTCAATGATGCTTGGATGCTAGAACAACATATTCGTCAAGTTGGCCCACC
>JAYKIC010000023.1:0-3701 GCA_035284985.1 Leptolyngbyaceae cyanobacterium | reverse complement strand
GCAATCCGGCCAAAGTTGGCCAGCATTTTCTGGGCGGCATCTTCCGTGGCGATCGCCCCCTTCACCTGCAATAGGGCCAACCCGGCCTCGTCCATGTCATCCCCCCGCAACCATTCGCAGGCGGTGGAGTAGCGTTCCGGGTTGATCAGATCGTATAGAACCCCAAAAAATTCAGTGGCGTTGTAAATTCCGGATGGATAGGACGTTTTTAGGGTTTGGATAATGCGCGATCGCTTCCTGATGCCCCATTTCTTCATATCCTTGGCATCCAGCACCACCAACTGTTTCAGCCACCGCAGCAGTTGGGATTCGGGTTGTCCCGCCGGAGTTTGGACCAACCCATCCACGGTGTAGCGGAGAATATGCCGCCACAGCGACTCCCGCTCTGGAAACGGATCGATATAGACGAACGAAGCCTGTTCATTTAGCATTCGCTGGAGTCGCCCCAGTAAATAGGACTTACCAGAGCCAGAATCCCCCGCCAGTAGCAGGGTACGGGTCTGGTGATCCGTCATGACTTGTTGGAGAATGGTGGTGATTTGGGCGATCGCTTCCTGATGAATCGAATCCACCTCCAGCGCTAAATCCGGCTGCTCGTACCAAAAATTACCCGGTTTGAAAGTGGCCGGGTCAAAGGGATTAATGGCTTGACGAATCAATTGGTCAATCGAGGTCATAGGCTACGCCCACAGCAGTGATGGGAAAAAGGCGACAAAAACCGCTGACAACGGCAAGAACGAAGCAAGCGAACAAACTAAACAACAAAAAACGTTGACGCGAACAGCCCACATAGGGGACTTGATGTAATACTACTCGCAAAGAGAAATGAAAAACAATGGGCCACCAATATCCTGGGGAATGCCAGCCTTGAGCTGTTCCGGGGTGAATGCCACCCCATCTTGTAAAGAACTTAGCTCAATTTGGTCCTGACGTTGGAGTTGATAAAGTAAGTCATCCAATTCCTCCCGCTGTAAGGGGGGCTGCACCGCCTCCCGCAAATGGAATAGGGGCAGATAATTTTGGGTATCTAGTTCATGATCCAGCGTTTGCAACAGTTCTACAATATCGGTAACATTGGGTTTGCTACCATGGGGCCAACGCCTCGTTCCCGTGGCTACAGATGGGGCGGCGGCACTACCCTTGACCATCCCCGAATGGTTAATCTGAGTCCGCAAAAAATTGATGTAGTTGCTGAGGAAATTAAAACTGACCGTGTGATTACCGGAAGGATTGCATTCTTGAAGTAAATATTGATAACCCTCTGGGGTTAACCAAACCTCTTTAACTTGGGTTTCAGCTTGAATCAATCCCCGCGTGTGCAAGCCTTCCAGCAATACCTGACGTTCTCCAGGGGCCGTTCCCTTCAGAGCCTTGCCCGGAGTGGTAAGCCCCGATGTTCCCGATTGCAGTAAGCGTAACTCTTTCGTGGTCAGGGGAATATTTTTCGAGTCGAGCGCCAGTAACGCTTGCCCTGCACTTGAGGTTCTAAACTGAATAATCTCCTCAGAGCAACTAATCAGACCGCGATCGCGCAATTGACGACAGGCTCGATTACGGTCAGAGCGACTTTCCGTCGGGCGCAATTCCGACAATGCCGTATGATAGTCGGGTGGATGTCCTAACAATGCCAGCAAAAACTTGAGTTCGATCACTTCCATCGATGACTCTTCCCTATTTTCTATCGGGGTTTGCCACGGCGGGTTCACCTCGTTATTCATACCAGAAGCAGAATTGATCCAATTTTGTCTCTGATTTCGTAATTGTATATCCAATCATCGTCCTATAGTCTTTGGGGTCGAAGCCATCGTGATTTTTGTTGTTTTCTGCAACAATTTGAATCATTTCTAGCCTTGAGTCCCTTGTTTGAACTATTTGAACGTGACCTGAACCGTTTGCTTGAACCGTTTGCTTGAACCGTTTGCTTGAAAAGTCCTGTAACTGGAGTGCAATTCCATGTCTCCCGCACCCTTTTTGCCCAACTCCGACGACTCCTTTGGCTCCCCCCCCGCCAATTCCGCCACCAACGGGCATGGTCATCCCCAAGGTTTTGACCCCGCCCGCCCGGATGCGAGCGGCTTAGACCTGTTAGCGAAAATCTTGGCGGAGGATTCCTTGGATGATGCCGATGATGCCCTCCCCCCTGATCGGGGAGAACGGTTTGACCGGGCACGCCGATCCGCCATCAAAGTATATGTGGTGCTCATTGTCATCGGTTTGGTTATCGGCGGCGTAATGCTGGTGGGCATTGTGTCCCTCATGCATCATTTTGGTTTGACCGATGGGCCTGTGCAAGTAGACCAGCAATAATCTGCCTAGACCAAGGGAGTTGTTGTGCCCATGGCGATCTGTCCGCCGAGCGATTTTGCTTGATGATCGTCCTATTAGACCTGTCCAAAAATTGGGGTGGTCCGTTGCCATATGCGAAAGATCTACGCTATATTAAATGAAGTCATAACGAGTATGACTTCATGGTGCGATTAACCCAACCTAGTCCTGACTGGGTTGGGTTAGTCCCCTACAATAACTGTGTCGCCTGGGGCTGTATTATTTGGTTCTGTAAGGTCTCTCCGTTGAAGATTTCCTATTAAAGATTTCCTATTGTTTGCCCAAGCTGAAAAAGGAGCTTAAGTTATGAACTTGTCCAACCCTACAACTCCTGCTTTGTACGAAAGCCGTCTTGATCTGGCGGCTGATGTTCGCACGAAAGTGGTGGCCATCCTCAGTCAAACGTTGGCGGCTACCATCGATTTGAAAACCCAGACTAAGCAAGCCCATTGGAATGTGAAGGGGCAACATTTTTACCCGTTGCATGGGTTGTTTGACGAAATGGCCTCGGAATTGGAAGAGTATGTGGATATGGTGGCTGAGCGGATTACGGCTCTGGGGGCGATCGCTTACGGTACGGCTCGTATTGCCGCTGAACATTCCATCCTGCCGGAATATCCTTTAGATGCGGTGACGGGAACAGCCCATGTTACCGCGTTGGCCGACCGATTTGCTGCCTATGCCAAACATGTGCGGGAAGCGATCGCCCAAACCGATGAAGCGGGGGACGCGGACACCGCCGACCTATACACAGAAATTTCCCGCACCGTGGACAAGCGCCTCTGGTTCCTAGAAGCCCATCTCGTTCAGGGGTAGTCCTGGGACCATGACCCAATGAAAACACCAGACAGATCCATCACAGCACTATTCGGCCACAATTTCGCCGCCAGCATCGATCGCTGGTCGGAGGGCTTGATTTACGGAGGGTTGGCGATCGCCGCCCTCATCCTGTTCACCGTCGATTTGGGGGGAGTGGCCCTACGGGATTGGGATGAATCCTTGGTGGCGCAAGTGGCCAAGGAAATTCATCAGGCTCCCTTTGCGGCCAAGGTTTGGCTACACCCCACCCTGCACGGTCAGCCCTATTTCAACAAACCGCCCCTGGTCCACTGGCTAGTGGCGATCGCCTATGTCATGGGTGGGGTGAATGAGTGGACCGCTCGATTGCCGGGAGCCTTAGCCACCGCCTGGTCGGTGCCCTTGCTCTATGGTCTTTGCCGCGAACTGTTCCCCCAACGGGCGATCGCCATTTTCACCGCCTGCACCTACTTAACCCTATTGCCCGTGGTGCGCCATGGTCGCCTAGCCATGCTAGATGGCATGGTGCTTCTGTGCTTTTTGGGGTTATTGCTCAGTGTGGTGCGATCGCGGCGCAA
>JAYKIC010000022.1:0-5015 GCA_035284985.1 Leptolyngbyaceae cyanobacterium | reverse complement strand
GCTCGGAGCTGCGGGGATGGAATAAGCCAGAGTCAAGGTTGGAAAAGCGTTGGGCTTGGGCCGATGGAGGCACGATCAGGTTTATTAAACTGAGGACAACACTCATTAGGCCAACAAATTGTAAGGGTGGTAAGGGTTTCATGGGGGTCTCCTTTGAGAAAATATGCAGACATTAAACCCGCTTGAGCTTAGGAACGAGGGGAGGTCTGTAGGGACATGTCTAGTTCCTCACTTGGATTGGGCAGGATGTCAGCGTCTACTCAATATCTACATTTACCTATTCTACTCACTACGATTTCAGACTCAGGATTGTGGAAGATTTTTGGTTTACCCTCAGGATTTCTAAGCTCGTAAACGTTGCCAAGTCGTGTGGTGAAACTACTCTGGTTATGGTGAGCATGGTTGAGGCGAAGTCTGGAACGCCCCATAAATTTACCCAGCAGCTTATGATGGATGTCAGGCTTCAACTAATGCTGCTGTTACGGCTAGTAGGCATGGATGCTAGGGGTTTTTACCAATAGGTAGGGGGGCGAGGAGCAATGAGAGCATTGGTCACTGGGGCAAGTGGATTTACGGGGTCACATCTGGTGGCTAAGCTGCTGGAGCGGGGCGATCGCGTTACGGCATTGGTTCGTAAAACTACCGATTTATCTAGGTTACAGACGGATGCCATCGAACTGGTTTACGGCGATGTGACCCATCGTGAAGCTCTGGATCGGGCCATGACGGGGGTGGATGTGGTATTTCACCTAGCGGCTTATGTGGAACTGGGAATTGTGGATGATGCCAAAATGCAGCGGGTTAATGTGGAAGGTACCCGGATTCTGCTGGATGTGGCCGCGTCCAAGGATGTGGCTAAGGTTCTCTATTGCAGCACCATTGGAATTTTTGGTGATACCCAAGGCAAAGTAATTAATGAAACCTTTGTTCGGACTCAAAAAGATTTTTCTTCTGGCTACGATCGCACCAAGTACCAGGCTCAAATGTTAGTGGACCGTTACGTTTCTAGCGGCCACTTTGCCGTAAGTGTGATGCCATCCGGGATTTTTGGGGCCGATGATCCCCATTTTGGTCCTGTGATCGATAATTTTCGCCAGGGGAAACTGCGAGTTTGGGCTGGGGGCGATCGCGTCACCGGGATCGTCCATGTTGATGATTTAGTAGATGGAATGTTGCTGGCCTTGGAAAAGGGCACCGCAGGCGATTATTACATTCTCTCAACTGGAGAACTCACTACCCGCGAAATGTTTGCCTTCCTCAGTCAACAAACCGGAGTCCCTGAACCTAGGGAAATTCCTGAACCCATTGTCCGTTTCGTTGGTAATTTATTAGACCCCATGGGGCGACTATTCAACTGGCAGCCCCCCATTAGCCGGGAACGAGTTCACTATCTATATGATCGCTGTGTTCGAGTCGATGCTACTAAAGCTAAGCAAGTTTTAGGTTGGAATCCCCGATCGATAGAGGACACCTTGAAAGCCTGTTTGCCTGCAAAACAATAAAATTTCTTTCGAGTTTAAACTTGACTTGTGCTCCAAAACTTGGTGCAGTCTTCGCCGCAGAAAAAAGAATCCTGGGGCTTAATAGTAAATTACAAAATGTTAATAACAGCTCACTTTAAAGCCCGTTTAAAGGATTAGTGACGATTGCAAATTCGTTTGGTGTTTAAAACCCTAGCTAGGCGAACCAGTCCCACCTCCGTGAGTTACCAGCAATGGTGACATTCCTAGTCCACGTAGGCTGGTAATGTTTTCGATTCATTACATATTGGCAAAAATGTATTCATGAATACAATAGCCCTGCTTATTTTTCTATTTACTTTTATTTACTAGGTCTAGTAGAGAAAAATGATTAACTAATTTCTGATTGCTCTAGAAAGGTTATGCTGTAGTAATGTTCAGTGCTTATTCTACAGTTCATTTTTCTCTTCTTTTTATTATTGCCCCGATGAAAAGATACTCGTTGTAATAGTTGTTTGTTCAGCTTTTGGAGAAGTTCTCCTTGCCTTCTCTAGACTGTTTCCCTATCTTCAACTGAATTTAAATTCGCAGATTATATCAGCAAGTGGGTCTGTTCTCTTAGTTCTTGTATCAAACACCCTTACTTTGAATTCATGGCTAGCAAGATAGGTAGCATATATCTAGCCCCACAGTCCCAGAATAGGTTCAATCTTATGAAGATCTGGCTATGTCAGCTTTAGTTTTTGTCTAAGCTGACTGTAGTTAATGATAGTAGCTAAGCGAAACGGAATTATGTTCAATGTATTTGAAAACATCCGAAAATTTCTGTCATGTCTTTGAATCGTGGATGTGACTATTACTTCTACTTCGAGTTTTCAAACTGGATTGATTTAAAGTAACTTTCTCCGTGAGAGTTTTTAGATTTTATATAGTCTGGTTTTAAGGGAAGCTTGATTGTAGACAAGAGGATAACCGCTGTAAAGGTTACATTTTTTTAGCATGATATTGATCAAATGATTCTCCATTAACAACAGTAATTATCTAGATGGGTAGCGGTGACTTTTAGTTTCTGCTCTGATTCAATTGAAATGATCCAATTTGATCTTCAATTATGATTTCAGCATAGGTATTGTTTTATGGGAGAGTCTAGATAGATATTTCCTCTTGTCTGTTTTGTCGTATTTTTGTGAGATTGAATGGATGGAGGGTAAAAATTACCAAGGTTCACGAGGGGCGGAAGTGAAAGTAGTGATAAAATGAGGCGAAAAAAGTAAGTAATGTTAACTAACTTATTGGTTAAACGGCGACGTTTTTTTAAGTATGTGGGATTAGGTACGGCTGGGTTGTTATGCTCAACTCATCGAGGTGTGGTAGCTGCAACGAGTGATTTAGCGATCGCCCCCACCCATAATTCAGCCCTAAAAACCTTCCAATTTAGCCACACGAGCTTGGATACAAGAGGGTTGGCAAAGTCAGTTAATACCTACACCGCTAAGTATTTTTCTGAACCACTTCAGTTATCATCTTCACTGGAAATGGTGGCGATCGCACCGAATCAATTTATTATGGGAGCTGCTGCTTCTGAATCCCAAGCAAAGCAACAGGAATCACCCCAACATCGGGTAAATATTGACGCTTTTTTGATGAGTAAATATCCCATTACCCAGGCCCAGTGGGCAGCGGTGGCGGCATTACCAAAGGTACACCGGGAATTGAACCCGATGCCCTCCCATTTCCCTGAATCGGTGGGTCGCAATCAAGCGGGATTTCATCCCGTGGAAAGTGTGTCTTGGTTGGATGCGGTGGAGTTTTGCGATCGCCTCAGCCAATACACCGGAAAAACCTATCGCCTGCCCAGTGAGGCGGAGTGGGAATATGGTTGTCGGGCGGGGAGTCAGACCCCTTTCAGTACTGGAGCGACTATCACCAGCGAACGGGCCAATTATGTGGGGCGCTACACCTACAAATCTGAGGCTGGGGGAGAGTACCGCCACTCCACGGCCCCGGTGGGGAGCTTTGCCCCCAACGCTTTCGGGCTATACGATATGCACGGCAATGTGTGGGAGTGGTGCGCCGATCGCTGGCATACCAGCTATCACGGTGCCCCTGTCAACGGCAAAGCTTGGTTAAGTGGGCAATCGTCCCAGCGAACCATCCGGGGGGGGAGTTGGTCCGATCAGCCTGCCACTCTGCGGTCAGCCAGTCGTTCCGGCTATGTTGAAACCGGATTAAACCGTACCATCGGTTTTCGCGTTGTCACCACCTAAATAAAATTTGGGGATCAATTCTTAGGAGCAATTATCAATCACTATGGCAATCATTCAAAAAGTTCCCGTAACTGTTCTTACGGGCTATTTGGGTGCAGGTAAAACCACCTTACTCAATCGTATTCTTTCCGAAAATCATGGCAAACGAATTGCTGTTATTGTCAATGAGTTTGGCGAAGTTGGCATTGATCATCAATTGGTGATCAATGCGGAAGAGGAAATTTTTGAGATGAATAATGGCTGTATTTGCTGTACCGTTAGAGGGGATTTAATTCGGATTATTGGCAATTTGATGGAGCGGCGAGAACAGTTTGATCACCTCGTGATTGAAACGACAGGGTTGGCCGATCCGGCTCCAGTCATCCAGTCCTTTTTTATGGATGAAGTGATGGTGAGACTAACCCAATTAGATGCCGTCGTAACCGTAGTAGATGCCAAGTATATTTGGGACCATTGGGATAGTAGCGAGGCCCAGGAGCAAATTGCTTTTGCCGATGTGGTGTTGCTGAATAAAACCGATTTGGTATCTCCAGATGTGCTGCAAGAATTAGATACAAAGGTGCGAGGGATGAATGCGATCGCCACCATTCATCACACTCAAAACTGTGCCATTGGCTTGGATGCCTTACTCGGATTGGAAGCCTTTGATCTGAAAAATGCCCTTAGCATTGATCCTCAATTTTTGGAGGAAGATGCCCACGAGCATGACGAGTCGGTTTATTCTGTGGCGATTACGACATCTGGTAGTGTGGATGGCACTAAATTGAATCGTTGGCTTTATCAACTAGTACAAGATCGAGGTCCAGATATCTTTCGGATGAAGGGTATTTTGGACATGGATCATGCCGATCGCCGCTTCGTTTTTCAAGGAGTTCACATGACCCTAGATGGTCGTCCCGGTAAGCCGTGGCGATCGCACGAAACCCGCCGGAATGAGCTAGTCTTTATTGGCCGTAACTTAGATGAAGTGGAACTCCGCAGCGGCTTTGAAAGTTGTTTAATTCAGGAAAAAGAATTAGCCCACGCTGCTTCATAGGGAGCAGAATTAGGTTGATTTCTCTCTAAAATTGTCGTGAGCTTAAATCACACAAACAGCCTAAATTTCAACTGAAATTTGGCTAAAATCTAACACCAAAGCGTAAGACTAAACCACTATGAAACTACAGCATAATCTTGGGGGTTTGGAAGGACTAGACCCCATCACTCCCGAACTCGAAGTCTTTGTCGAACCGTGGGAAAAGCGAATTTTTGGCATTCACACCGCCATGATGGCCCTTAGTAATCATCT
>JAYKIC010000021.1:0-5554 GCA_035284985.1 Leptolyngbyaceae cyanobacterium | reverse complement strand
TTTGGTCCGGGGCTGCACCGCAGTCGTCTGCCAATTCCGTCAGGGTGCGGAGGGGGCGCAACTGTTGCTCATCCGTGAGGGAATAGAGCAAATATTCCGCCATTTGTTGATGTTCCGGGCCACAGTTGGTAACAGCTTCATCCAAATAACGCCGCACTAACTGCTCCATCGGTCCTTTTTGCTCGTATTCCGCTAAGGAGGTGATTTCCTCCGTTTGTAACTGACTGCCGACAATCTGCAATTCAATTGGGCTAACTACCCCTGTTTCCGCTGATAAATCGGCCACTAGCCGATCGATTAGGTCATCGTCTAATTGAAATGGCGTTTTAGCGGCCAAGGTGCGAATAACGGTTGTGGCCCGTTGGGGCGAAAAGTTGCCGATGTGATACAGGGTCTCGCGGCTGAGAATATCGTTGTTAATGACATCCAAGGTCAAGCAGCGGGTAATTTCTAAAAGCTGGTGTAGGTAGTCCTCACGAATGGAAATCATGATATTCACAAAGGGAATATCCAGGCTATCTTTGATGAATTGGTAGAGTTGTTGGCGATCGCGCCGATTCTTATAAGAAAAGAAAAACTCCTCAAATTGGTCAAATAGCAACACCGTGACCATATTTTGCCGAGAATGCCACTGCAATTGCGCCAAAATAGTCCGTAAAATCAGCCCCAACCGTTCCTCACTTCCCACCATCCCACTTCCCACCATCCCACTTCCCACCATCCCACCACCAACTAGTCGCCCAACTTGCTCCAAATCTGGAGTATAGAGATCAAACTCTGGCGATTGTTGCTGATGAAATTGGCGCAAACTTGCCTGTAGTGCTTGCAGTAATCCTTCAGCCCATTCGGGGTACACTTGCTGAAAAATAGGAATAACTGAGCGGTTGCCTACGGGATTTTGTTGCAGAATTGGCAATAATCCCGCCTCTAGAATGGAGCTTTTCCCCACCCCTGACTGACCGTGAATTACGGTGAATCGGTAGTTGGTGCTGGCGATGCGCTGCACTAGGCGTTCGATATCTTCCTGCCGTCCCGATGCCTGAAAATCTGAGGGCAGAAAATAATCGGTATTCTCCGTCGGGTGTTCCCGAAAATAGGTGGTGATGGCAGGGTTGGCAATTTGATGTTTAGGTTGGAGATGGCCTGCGCCCACGAAGGCGCGGAAGTTATATTGGTATTCCACTAACCGTCGCTGCTGCCGAATTTTGAAGGCGGTGGGATAATCTTTTTTTTGCTCAAAATAAATGCAGCGCAACTGGTTCAAAATCCGAATATAAAGGTCGGGATCATAGTCAATTTCTGTTTCCTGTTGGGCTGTTTGTAAGTTACTCAGGGCGGCTTCCATCTTCCCTAGCTTCAGATTGGCTTGGGCCAGGGCTAGTAAATACCAGCCTTGGTGGAATGATCGTTCCCATTTCAAATTGACCCTGGTGCCCGATGCCATCCCTGCTTCTGGATTATTTAATTCGGCGGCTAAAATCACTAGGGCGGTGGTTGCTAGTTCTTTGGCTTGCTCCCACTGTTCGCGGGCGATCGCCACTTCACTCAGAAAGCTATAGGCCCGTGCTAAACGGAATTGATCATGGTATTGCTGCTGGAGATAGAGCGATCGCTCGGCCCACCGTTCCAGATCATCCCATTGCGGCTGTACATTTTGGGGACGCTGATTCAACCGTTGCAGGGTGAAACAGAGGACATTGATAAAGCGAGCCTCATAGTCGGGGCGCTCCATTTGGACAAAAGTATTAATGCACCGCCAGAAGTGGGCCAGGGCGGTTTGATAACACACGTAATGTTCGGCCCGGTAGCGTTCTCCCCGTGCCACCCAGGCAATCCCAAGATGGTAAAACACACAACCTTGGCGCTTGAGATCCGGCTCTTGCTGCCAGAACTCTAAACTGGTTTCGTAGTGGGCGATCGCCCGTTGATAATGCACTAGCGCTTGATCTAAATCCCGTTGTTGGGCTGCTGTTTCATAGGCTTCCCGGCCTGCTACAAAGGTGAGGGAGGCGGAGAGGGAGGCAGAAATGGGATGCTGCCGCTGTTGTAAATCTTGCACGGCGGCATCCAGTTCCCGACGGCGATAGCGGCCACCAAACAAGCGGGAATTGGGCACAAATTGACCGCCCCCAATTTGTAATAGATTCGTAAAAAGGGCGCGATCGCCATCCTCCAGTTCCTTCACTAATTGGTTGGTGGACAACTGAAAATCCATTGTCGTCGCCCAACTTTGGAAATCGGGGGCCAAGCGAATCAATTGCCGCAGCACGTCGTTATTAACCCACAACACCAGCGGACATGAAAACTGTTTGCGAAATTCATCCCGAATCTGATTGGTCACTTTGAGTACCCGATCCAGAGAATTCAACTGGTTCAGACCCGATACCATGATGACATCTGGTGGCTGGGAACATTGTTGCCACTCTCGCTGAATCGGCGTAAACAACGTGCGCTCAAAGGATTCCAAGGTGATTTTGAGAATTTGATAGGAACCCTGGGCCTCAATAGTCGCCACAATATGGTTTTGCAACTCCTGATAGTTGCAGTGGGCCAACATCAGGCTAAAATCCCCCTGGGATAAGCGAAACGTTCGCAATAATCGTTGCAGGGATTGCTGATTGTAAGCGTCAGCGTCAGCGATGGTGTGGAGGGGAGGAAGCATGGTGGGGTGGGTCGGGGAGTGGGTGAGTGCGTGGGGAGTGGGGAGTGGATGGGCGGGTCGGAATGTTCTTCGTTCTTCGTTCTTCGTTCTTCGTTCTTCGTTCTTCGTTCTTCGTTCTTCGTTCTTCGTTCTTCGTTCTTCGTTCTTCGTTCTTCGTTCTTCGTTCCTCCTTCTTTATCAACATATTAGCAAGGGGCTAATGGGTGATTGGCTAAGTTTCTGCCGAAAAATGATAGCTATTCTTGCTAGGATTGAGGCGTTGGGCTGTGGTGCAGAAAATGGCGATCGCCCAACCTGTCACGAGTTATTCCGGTTCATAATTATTCTGGTCCATTACAGTTAAGCACTAATATCACAGTAGTGAGGAGGCACCATGGGGATATTTGAAGACTTTAGCCGTGTGCTGGAAACTCGATTGGACGAGTTTCTCAAAAATAATCCCCATCTTGAGCTACAGGCTTTAGAGGAGCAACTGCGGGAACAGGAAGAAGAGACCACCCGCTTGCTGGCCAGTTTTCGGATTCGGGAAAAACAACTGGAGACAGAAATTCTCTCCACGGCTAAGGAAGTGCAGCGTTGGCACCAGCGGATTGAGAAAGCTAAGGCGGCAAACCGTTTCGATTTAGTGAAACCAGCGGAGGAACGGGAAGCATTTCTACTGCGCCAAGGCAACCAGCAATGGGGCCAGATGCAGGGGGTGAAGGATCGCATTAAGCAAACTATTGAATTGAATCAACGGATTAAGCAACGACGGCAGGATGTGCGTACTCAAGTTGCCAAGGCTGAAACGGCCCGTGCAGCCGCCCAAGCCAAACAATGGCAAACGGATGGCTGGAACCAAAGCGCTGATTATAGCTTTACGACTCATTCCACCTCTAGCACCGACGATTTAGAAAGAACCTTTGCCAAGTGGGAAACGGAGGAAGAACTCAATCAAATGAAACGAAATTTAGGTCAATAGCCATTTGCTCCAGTGGCGTAGCAATACAGGTATCTGCAAATCGAATGAGTATTAGTCTACATCAATCATTGAATACTTAAAAAATGACAGTATTTCAATATTTTGGGAGAGTACTTCATTAATGTCTTGGATTTGCTCTAAGGTAAGTCGATCGATCTTTTCCTGATTCAGGTTTTTTAGCCCTGTGATCGATTCTCCTGTTATGTTATGGGCATGTAATTTAGCCTGTGTATCCAAGGTGCTAATTTCGGGTAAGAATTGCAAGACTTTTTCTACTACTTGATTAGGGGTTTCAGTCAGTTCTTCATAGCTAAAAAAACAGGTTTTCTGCAATTTTTCCAAGTTGTATTTCTGATGCTTGGCGACTCGTACCCAAAACTCTGCCGCCATTTTTGGGGAAGCGGGTGGTGCGCTACTGGTTTGGGGTCCATATTCCCCAAAGGGCCATTGTCTCCGTAGCAGTCCTTCTATTTGGGCATAGGGATTACGAATTGTCACTAAAAAGTATGACTGATTAAAAACCTGTTCTAGGTCTAAAGCTCTGACAACCTGAGGGGGAGTTTTTTCAAATCTTATGGGTTTAAGGGGAGACCAATACTTGAAGAATATCTTTTTAACCCCAGACCAATCTACTTCAAAATCAGGGTTCCAACGCTGATCTACAAACAATTTACTTTGGGCCTCTGGGAGGAATTGGCCTTCACCGTTTTTGGGAAATACGGCAACATGGGGTGAGGTTTGAAGGAGTTTGGCGATCGCCGTTGAACCACTCAAGGGTGGCGATAATAGAAAGAGATGTTTGGCATTATTTCTCATGAGATTGAGAAAATATCGACTTTCTTTCTTGAGGGAATCCGATAGATTTTGGCTCTGCTGTTTTAAACCGTTCATCACTACTTTTCTGCCTTTTAGGACTTTCGCGTACTGCCCACTAAGTTTGTTTGTTTTAATTCTTTCAACTGTTGCTCAAGGGTTTGGATATCGGCGGCCTGATTGCCATAGCGCCAGTGAACATAGGCATTAGAGATATTTTCAATAATTTCTGATTTGTCGGTGGGGTGGCGATCGCGCATGGCTTCGGCATATTCCGATGGAGTCTGGGCAGCAGATTTGCGGAATCCCTTTTGGGCTAACCAGCGCAACATTTGTTGGTAAATGGCTTCCATGGGATGCAGTTTAGCCAGCCACAGCCGATAGGCGATCGCATTCCACCCACTTTTCACCAGCCAAACGCCAAAGGCAACTCCGGTCAGCGTTGCTAACCCGACAAAAAACTTGACCCAATCCCCTGCCAGCAGGGCTGCCACCATGCCGACAATGCGACCAAGGGTTGTGGTAAACAAGGTGAAGAGGCCACTAATTAACCCGGTAATCGGTGAGGGGAGCCACCCCGCCACCCATTTCCAAATCTGTTGGAGAACGCTGAAGGTTTCGTAGTCTTCAACCGATGGGGGCACTAGTTCCCGACCGGGAATGGGGTCAATGGTAAACCAACCGTAGGTTGGGATATACACATCCGTGAGGGCATAGGCATCCGTATTGCGAACAATATAGAATCCGGTAAATGGGTTAAACTCACCGGGGGCAAAGCCCGTTACAAGGCGGGTGGGAATGCCCACCGAGCGCAGCATGACGCTCAAAGCGGTAGAAAAGTGATCGGGATATCCCCCTAAGGTGTTGAACAAAAACGATTCCACCAAGTCTTCTTCAGGGTCTAAAAAGGGTAAATCAGGCTGGATGGTATAGTTTTGCTTGAGATACTGACCTAGATACAGGGCCTTTTCATAGGGGTTTGTTAGGGGATTGGGGGATTGGTCCAGGATTTCTAGGGTCTTTTGGCGAATTTTGTCGCGACCCTCTGGTAATTGAAGATAGTAAGTTTGAATCTCCTGGGGATATCTGGTGGGGCCATTTTGGAGGCGATCGCGATC
>JAYKIC010000020.1:0-10084 GCA_035284985.1 Leptolyngbyaceae cyanobacterium | reverse complement strand
TTTATAAATTCCTTTTATAAACTTCAGTGGGTTAGTAAATTACTTTAACAAGAGTAGCACTGAGCAATGTCTACCCCTACTCACATCTGCCCCATTCTGGCAGCGGTAAGCACTTCAGCAATGCGATCGGGAAATTCATTCAGAGCATCATCTTGTTCCGCAGGCATCGGGGATACAAAGGTATAACAAGGGTCACACTGGCCCGTATCAAACACTTGTAATACCCACTTATCGGGTAATCCTTCTACGCCGATTTCCACTACATACCAAGTATTACCCGTTTCCCGCGCATCTAGAATGCAGAAAAAGTCTTGATCGTCATCGGGAATTTCAAGATCTTCAAGTAGAAATTGGAGCGCGATCGGTTTAGCTTCAGTCAGAGATACAGCCATGGCGATTGAACATCTTTGTAAGATAGGGTGGAGGGAAACATTAATCAATCAAGAGCCGTTGCGATCGCCCCTTAACATTAGAAGCAAGGGATAAAGAAGTAGGGGATCAAAGATCATCGCATCAGCGCTTAATGGTGTGGGGACAGGTTTGTACATCTTGACCCAGATCAGTTTGGGGCGATAAACCAATCCAGGCATCCACTACGGCCATATCAAATCCTGCCATACAGCGATCGCCCACCTGCATTAGGGGACGACGAATCAAAATCGGTTGTTGGATCATGGCGGCGAGGGCCATTTCAGCATCTAGTTGGCTAGGATTGATGGCTCCCGATTTCAGCGGCGGGGCCGTGGGGTTGAACCAATCAGGGATGGGGCGATCGCCAAAAAACGCCTGTAATCGCTCCGGAGTCCACGGTTCAGTCAACAGATTATGCACACGCAAGCTATGACCTGCGGTTTGCAACAACTGCTTTTGCTTGGCATTGCCAATACAGCCCGGTTTTTCGTAAAAATCTACGGTTGCCATCGGCTCATCCTCTTACAAAAGAGTCGTCCGACAATTCGGGTGGAGTACCCGCGCTGCGGGTACTCCACCCGAATTTTCGGACAGGTCTAAAGGCAAGGATTAATCCTGTTTCAATTAACAAGGATTGATGGCAAAGATTCCGTATTAACAAATACCTGAAGAATGAAAGAAGTATGGAAATTATCACCCTCAGCCCATCTAAATATTAAGGCGTTGATAAATGGTATCCAAATTTTTCAAATGGTGTTGGGGATCAAAACAATCGTTGATGTCTTCAGGGGATAGGCGGCTAGTTACGTCAGGATGTTGGGAAATGAGGGCGCGAAAATCACCATCTTCTGTATTCCAGGCTTGGTGAGCGCAGGATTGCACCACCGCATAGGCATCTTCCCGCAGCATATCTTTTTCCACTAGGGCCAATAGCACCCGCTGGCTAAAGACCACACCACCATAGCAGTTCATATTCCGGGCCATGTTGTCGGGGTAGACCATCAGATTTTTGATCAACCCGGTGGATTGCACCAACATATAGTGGATCAGGATGCAGGAATCCGGCAAAATCACCCGCTCGACGGAACTGTGGGAGATGTCCCGCTCGTGCCAGAGGGCCATGTTTTCTAGGGCGGCGATCGCGTTTCCCCGAATAATTCGGGCTAGACCACTAATGCGCTCCGATTTCACCGGATTGCGTTTGTGGGGCATGGCCGATGATCCCTTTTGGCCCTTGGAGAAAAATTCTTCCACTTCCAATACATCTGTCCGCTGGAGGTTGCGAATTTCGACGGCAAACCGTTCTAAAGAAGCGGCCAGCAGGGCGAGGGCTTGGAGAAATTCCGCATGGCGATCGCGGGACACCACCTGAGTCGAAGCGGTGTCAGGCTCCAAGCCTAACTTTTGGCAGGTAAGGGTTTCAATCATGGGGTCAATGTTGGCGTAGGTGCCCACCGCCCCGGAGATTTGACCAACGGCAATATTTTTACGAACCGTGCAGAGGCGATCGCGATGGCGCAACACTTCCGCTAACCATCCCGCCAGTTTAAAGCCAAAGGTAATGGGTTCCGCATGAATGCCATGGGACCGACCAATCATAACGGTGTAGCGATGTTCTTGGGCTTGGTAACGAATGGCTTGGATCAGCTTTTCTAACTCACCCATGATCACATTCAAGCTGGCTACCATTTGCAGCGCTAGGGCAGTGTCCAGCATATCCGAACTAGTCATGCCCAAGTGAATGTAACGTCCGGCATCACCCACATACTCGTTGACATTCGTCAGGAAAGCAATCACATCATGCTTTACCTCTTGCTCAATTTCTAATACCCGGTTTACATCAAAGTTGGCCTTTTCTTTGATGATATCCACTGCCTCGGATGGAATCTTGCCTAACTCTGCTTGGGCCTCACAGACCGCAATCTCCACTTGCAGCCAAGTTTTTAGTTTGTACTCATCCGTCCACAAATTGCCCATCTCAGGCAGAGTATAGCGTTCTATCAAGACTCGTGTTCCACAATACAACCGCTCCATTGTACCGCTCGACTCAACCCCTAGAGAAAATATTATCGAAGTGTAAAGATTCGTCTATAGGGATTTAGCTATAGAATTATGATCACGCTAAAGGGGCGATCGCCCCCCCAAATAGCGCCACCGTCCTAAAAAATATCCCTATCGCCCCAAAATATTTTGAAACAGGCGCATAAACCCATTGACCACCCACAACACACCGCCGATCAGAAATAGGTTTTGGCGCAGCTCCCGTTTATTTACATTAAACCGAGGGCCACGGGCTTTAATCACTCCATGGTCACGGCTCAAGTCATAAATCACCTTTTCGCGATACCATACCTCCGATTTACCGGGGTACTTCAATCGTGCTTGCTCCAATAGGCGCAGGGCCGCTTGGCGATCGCCATTGGCGGCTTTCAACAATACGGGATCAATGCCATCTTGGGAACCAAAGTTACTCCCCCCCCCGGAATTTTTCCAGGCTTTCCAGAGCAAAAACAGCATGAAAACAAGCAAGGCAATGGCAAGAGGAGGAACGGACATGGGTCTCTAGAGCCGATAGGGGGAGTTCTTAATGATTAATATTGTGTTTCCACTGTAGTCCACTACTTTTCAGAACGGCCATAGATGCAGGAGGGAGCCTATCCCTTGCCAAACCAACCATCATTTACTCATCCAGTGGATCGGTGGGGCGATCGCCAATCCAAGGGAAGGTGCATTCGATCCGAGTAACGGCATCGGCAGTGGCGGTACTGGATAGAAGGCTTAGCTTACCCTGCATGGCCTCGACTAATTCAGTTGTTACCATCATGGACAAGCCCCAATGGGATGGGGGAAGACTGGACTCACCAGCCGCTGGTGTTGCGTCGGGGGGAACAGCGGCCAGCGGGATACCAGTTGTTTCACCACTGATGGCGGTAGCCAGTTCTATCGATTCGCTCCAAGCGGTGGCGGGACGTTCATCTTCTACAAAAATGCTGACGGTTTGGTCGATGGCATTGAGTTGATGGGTTACTTTCACAAACCCTTCATCCATCTGGTAAATAGGCGTGGTGACTATGTTCAGCAGAACTTGCCGCAAACACGTCCGATCCGCCACCACTTCAACATCACGATCGGGTTCAGGGAAGTCAATCGTCAGCCGTAAATTGCGATTTTTGGCGTGGAGTTGGGTCTGCATCAGCAGTTCAGACAACAATTCAGCCAGGGATAATGGCTCTAGCTTGAGGGGAAAGGTACCGTGGGCCAATTTAGAAATGGTGGTTGTTTGGTTGAGGAGTTCTAGGAGTTCTTCGGCGGCTTCGTAGGATTTCCGGGTGAAGTCCCGTTCTTCTTCTGGGTCATCACACAAGTCAGCCAGGATCAGTTGCTGAAGGCTCATGACTCGGTTGAGGGGCGATCGCAATTCATGGGAGGTACGGGCTAAAAATCCGGCTTTGTATTGACCCAGTTGATGGGCCATGGCCGCAGTCAGTTGGAGGTGATTAGGGGGAAGGGGGGGAGTTGGAGGAGGGGAGGAGAGGGATGTTGCGATAGGGGGAGGGGAGGCGATCGTTGGGGCAGGCATCAAAGAAGAGCGGAGGCGATCAATAAAGTGCGTCATGCGCCATCCGATTAAGATCCCTAGACTTAGTACAATAATGTAGGTCCAGATCATAGTATTAATCCCTCCATGTATTAATCCCGCCACAACTCTCACAACCACCCCATCAAGCCCACCACTCCCAAGGCTCAATACTACTAAAACCCACAACCCATCCACCCCACCCATAATCGTAAATATTCGCAATTTATCCCAACGTAATCTTGCCCCATCTTTTGTAAGTTACCGCACACTTAAGCAAATCGTTACGGAGTTGATACATGGCAGCTAAACGCAAAAATACCCAGTCCGAAAAGGGGGAAAGCAATCAACAAGGGGATCAAGGAAAACGGACAGTTTATTCTGAATTTGGTTCGGCAGCGGCAGCCATTGAGCGGGGGATGCCAGATTTACCGCCTAATCAGCAAGATATCCGGATTCAAACCACCCGCAAGGGCAAGGGGGGTAAAACGGTAACGGTGCTGACGGGGTTTCAATCCAGTCCCGATACGTTGAAGGCGTTGCTGAAAAAACTCAAGGCCCAGTGTGGCAGTGGTGGCACCGTCAAAGATCAAGAGTTGGAAATTCAGGGGGACCATGCTGAGGCTCTGTTACAACGGTTAGAGGCGTTGGGCTATCGGGCTAAAATCAGTGGTGGTCGTCGCTAAGGACGGTTGAGGCAGTGTGAAGATTGTCTCATGATGCAGCAAGGTACGGCGGCTGTCTGTGGTGAGAGTATTAGATCTGTCCGAAAATTGGGGTGGAGTACCCGCTGCGCGGGTACTCCACCCCAATTTTCGGACGACTCTATTTGTAGTTTTTCTCCAATGGGATGGTCCACCATCTGGAAATAGATTTGAGCACCATTTCACAATAGTATCGAAACTTACGTTGCCAAGTCCTAAATCACATAAAATCATGATGGCAATTGGCCCGATCGCCATTGCCGCCAGAGTCTAGTGCAAGTTAGCCCAGCACCAACATAACGAGGTTAATGAATGAGTAACGCAGTTCGGTTGTTGAAGAAACCCTTATCCTGGAGAGGCGCGCGAGGCTTTGCCACGCTTTCAGCGATCGCCCTTACCCTCTTAGCCCTCACAGGTTGTGACTCTCCACCTGCATCGGACTCCTCCGCCCCATCGGACTCCACCATACCGGACTCCTCCGCCTCTGCCCCCGCAACCACGGACTCCTCCACTCTGCGGCTGCTGTATTGGCAAGCGCCCACTATTCTCAATCCCCACCTTTCCACTGGCACCAAGGATATCGAAGCCAGTCGGATTGCACTGGAACCCTTGGCCAGCTATGGCGAGGATGGCAACATGGTGTTATTCCTGGCGGCAGAGGAACCAACCGTGGAAAATGGCGGATTGTCTGAGGATGGTACCCGCGTCACCTGGAAGTTAAAGCCTGACGTGAAGTGGTCGGATGGGACACCTTTCACCGCTGAAGATGTGGTGTTTACCTATGAGTTTTTGACCAATCCGGAGGTGGGAGCCAACAGTGCTAAGGCATATGAGGCGATCGCCTCCGTCACCGCCATCGACGCTACGACGGTGGAAGTGGTGTTCAAACAGCCCAATCCCTCTTGGTTTTTGGTGTTCATGGGCACAGGCGGCATGATTTTGCCCAAGCATATTTATGAAGAGTACAACGGCGCGAATGTGCGGGAAGCTCCGGCCAACTTAATGCCCGTGGGTACGGGACCATACCGGGTAACTGAGTTTAAGCCGGGGGATGTGATTTTGTTTGAGGCTAACCCGAATTTCCGGGATGCGGACAACTTGGCCTTTGAACGGGTGGAACTGAAGGGGGGCGGCGATGCCACTTCAGCGGCTCGGGCGGTCTTACAAACCGGGGATGCGGATTTTGGCTACAACCTCCAAGTCGAGGCCAGTGTCCTAGAGCAGTTGACGGGAGCGGGGCAGGTGGTATCCACCTACGGTGGCGACATGGAGCGGATATTGCTGAATCAAACTGATCCGAATCAGGCCACGGCAGGTGGGGAAATTTCCAGTCTGGAGATTCCCCACCCGTTTTTGACAGATCCGATAGTCCGTCAGGCGATCAATCTGGCTCTGGATCGGGACACCATTGCCGATCAACTTTACGGTCCCACAGGCGAAGCCACGGCAAATGTGGTGGTGGCCCCCAGCCAGTTTGTCTCCCCCAATACCAGCTACACGTTCGATCTGGAGCAAGCCGCCACCTTGTTGGATGAAGCGGGATGGGTGGACAGCAACAGCAACGGCATCCGGGACAAAGATGGAGTAGAGATGGAGATGGTGTTCCAAACCTCCGTGAATCCCCTGCGTCAGAAAACTCAAGAAGTGGTGAAGCAATCCCTGGAGTCCATTGGCATGGCGGTGGAAATCAAGAGTATTGATGCCAGTATCTATTTTTCGGGTGATCCGGCCAACCCCGATACCTTGGCCCGGTTTGCCGCTGATCTCCAGATGTACACCACGGGCAACACGGACCCGGACCCGCTGGACTATCTGGAAAGTTTCACCTGTGGTGATATTCCCCAAAAGGCGAATAATTGGGTGGGCTACAATTCGGCTCGGTATTGCAATCCGGAGTACGATGCTCTCTGGGACACAGCCGCCAAGGAACTTGACCCGGACCAGCGCCGCGAGTTGTTTATCCAACTCAACGATATTTTGGTGGAAGAGGCGGTCATTCTACCCTTGGTGCATCGGGCAACGACGGTGGGGGTGAGCGATCGCCTCCAAGGACTCAACCCCACCCCCTGGGATCTGAACACCTGGAGCATCGCCACCTGGCGCAAAGAGTAGGGAGGATAGCGGATGCCAACCTATCTGTTGCGGCGCACCCTCACCGCTCTGCCCACCCTGGCCATTATTAGCGTGATTATCTTCTTGGTGCTGGCCCTTACTCCTGGCGATCCCATGAGCGAGTTTGCCAATAATCCCGCCATTTCCGAAGAAGTCCGGGCCAATATTCGCCGCGTGTTGGGGTTGGATCAGCCCATTCCCGTCCGCTATGTCAAATGGGCTTGGGCCTTTGTGCGGGGTGACATGGGCTACTCGTTCACGAGCCGCAGTCCGGTGGTTGACCTGATTGTCCAGCGGTTGCCGACGACCCTGTGGATTGTCGGCACCGCTTACATTCTGAGTGCTTTACTAGCCCTCCCCCTGGGGATTATCTCCGCCCTCAAGCGTTACTCCATCGTCGATCAGGGCATCACCACCCTGGCTTTTATGGGCATTTCCCTACCTCCCTTTTTCACCGGATTGCTGCTGATTATCATCTTTAGTGTCAAGCTGGGCTGGTTGCCGTTTATCTACGACAGTACCCTGAGCGTGACCAATTGGCAGAGTTTCATGCAGCAATTGCGACAATCCATGATGCCGATCGCTGTGCTAGTGCTGTTCCAAACGGCGGTGCTGATGCGCTATATCCGCTCATCCCTAGTGGAGGAATTGCCCCAAAACTATGTGCGAACCGCCTACGCCAAAGGACTGTCGCAGTTTATCGTGATATGGCGGCATATTCTGCGAAATGCCCTGATCCCCGTGGTGACGCTGGTGGCGCTGGATATTCCCACCGTATTCACCGGGGCACTGATCACTGAACAGGTGTTTCGGGTGCCCGGTATCGGGGCGCTGCTAATCGACTCCATTCTCCGCAACGACACCCCAGTGGTGATGGCGATCGCCTTCATCTATGCAATCCTAGTAGTGGTGTTCAATCTGCTGGCCGATTTGCTCTACGTTATCCTTGATCCCCGTGTCCAACTCAACCGATAAGTCCTCCCCCATTCCACCGTTGTTATCAGCCGGGGGACCAGCCACCAGTTCCCCAGCGGCGCTTACTGGCAATAGCCCGTGGCAACGGTTTCGGCGCGATCGCACGGCCCTTTTCGGTCTCGTTATCCTGACCCTAATCATCACCGCCATCATCATTGGCCCCTGGATTTACACCGTCCCCAATAACTTTATCGACTTTAGCCAAGCCAGTCAGCCCCCCACCTGGGATCATCCCTTCGGCACCAACGATTTAGGTCAAGACCAACTCGCACGAGTGTTGTCAGGGGGGCGAATTTCCCTAGCCGTGGGCTTAGCGGCCATGACAGTGGCCATGAGTTTAGGGGTGGCCGTAGGGGCGATCGCTGGCTTCTACGGCGGCTGGATCGATGGCCTCCTGATGCGCGTCACCGACCTATTTTTGTCCCTGCCCCAGTTACCGCTGTTATTGCTGGTGCTGTATTTATTTCGTGATCCGGTGAGGGCGATCGCTGGCCCCGAACTGGGCACCTTTACCCTCGTCACTGGTGTGATTGGCGGATTGAACTGGATGTCCGTAGCTCGCCTAGTTCGCGCCAACTTCCTCAGCTTGCGGGAACGTCGCTTTGTGGTGGCGGCCCAGAGCATGGGTGCATCCCCCCGCCGGATTATCTGGAATCACCTGCTGCCCAATACCCTAGCGCCCGTGATTGTCGCCGCCACCCTATCCGTCGGCACCGCCATCATCACCGAATCCACCCTCAGCTTTCTGGGCTTGGGCTTCCCGCCCGACAGCCCCACCTGGGGCCGAATGCTCTACGATGCTCAAAATTACTTGGATTCTGCCCCCCACATGGCCCTCTTTCCAGGGTTGGTCATTTTTCTGACCGTATTAAGTTTAAATTATCTAGGAGACGGATTAAGGGATGCCCTCGATCCCAATGGATAGTGGGTTGGTGAGTCGTGGGCTAATCAGGGTAAGGGACGCAGTTCCGTCAAGGCGTAGGGACAGTCCCATCCCTGCAAAGACCCCCATTTAAATCCCAGTTGTGCTAGTCGCCCCGTGGTACCATCGGGCGCAATGACCAAATCCCCTCGGCGTAGGTTGTAGGGATTCATTTCTCGATGGGTTTTACCGTCATATAAGTCCCAATAGTCAATCATGGGAAACCTCCAGCTCCAGATAACGTTCTAGCGATGGTCGCGCCTTAATTCCATCTATTAAATCTGACGTTGATGCTCCCCAATAAGCCCGTGAGCACTGTGGTGCAATCGCTCATTGCATTGATCCTTAGTTAAACAGGTTAGTCCCCAAACCGCGTCCCCGTTAATACCTAACCAAGGATAATGTTTAGGAAAATAGTTCCGCAGATATACTGAGCTAATCTGGGAATACACTGGGATTAAATGGAGATACCCGCTGGCATTCCCTCCGTAATACGCCATAGAAGCACGTACATATACAGAACAGAATCGTCAGGCATGGACTATGGCGATCGCCCCCTAGACTAAATTTCAGGTTCTGGAATATTCCTAGCTGACCCAGTTGGCTGGAGGGAATGGGGGAAAGACGGAGAGATCCTAGAGCCTTGACCATAGGTCATAAAAAATCGTGCAATGGTACTAAGGGCGCGATCGCAGCCATGATAGGCCACTGCCGACATCTGAGAATGGGGCACAAAAGATGTTGCGGCAACATGAATAGCCCATACTTGGGTTTGGCAAGGGTAAAGGGTTCGGGCCAAACCCAACAGGGTGGCCGGAGTAAAGAGGCGATCGCCCTCAGAATCCGTACTGCTAGGGATTTGCCATGGCTCAATTGGCTCAACTTGAATCGCTTGGACACACCGATGGCGACCCGCATCCACGAAAATAACGTAGCGACTTTCAATAATATGCGCCACCAAATCTAAGCTAAGCGTAGGCGTTACGATAGTGCTGACCCACGGCAACTTCCAATTAAGAATGAGCTTGGTAACATACGGACCAACACCATCATCCCCATAATCTTCGTTGCCATGGCCAATAATTAAGAACTGATGGTATTCAGGACGATGATACTCAGAAAACGGATGGGACAGATGGCTGGAACCCGCGATAACCACAAAGGCACGCTCCTTGAAGAAAAAAAAGATACCTAGTTTTACTTTGTCTATTTTGCTGCGTTGATCTTTATCATCAGAAAAAATTATGCGAATACCAGGAAACAATAGATTTTCTCTAGAATTCTTAACCATTTGATCTGAACTCACTGATATTGGACCCGATCGCTTTTTCCCTACTCCCATCACTCCCCTGAAAGTAGAGAAAAGTATCAGGGCAGTTAAGC
>JAYKIC010000019.1:0-4074 GCA_035284985.1 Leptolyngbyaceae cyanobacterium | reverse complement strand
TTGGGATTGAGCATAATTTGATCCGCCACCGACACCAGGTAATAGGACCGCTCATCCCACCCCATATCGTAGGCAATCACAGGTTTACCCGTTGCCTGAAAGTCCGCAATCGCCTGACGCACCTCCCACAGGGTGGCAAAGCCGGAAGCTGCCCCCTCTCCTTCAATATAAAGTCCTACAATCCGTTCATCTTCAGCCGCCGCCGCCAAGGTGTCTAGCACTAATCGCAGAGATAGGGGTTGCTCCTCCACCGTTCCAGTGAGTACCCCATTAATCACCTGCTCTGCGGTGGAGGACGGCGGGGTGTCTAGAATGGGCACCGATAAATCTAACGTGAGCAAGGTTTGATCATCAATCTCTGACTCTACTTCCCCACCAGAGAGGGCGATCGCCGTCACAATAATGATCAAGAAGCCAACACTAGCTCCGGCAAACAGCAAGAGGGCAACAAAGCTAGCAAATACATACTTGAGAAAATCACGCATTACGGTAAAAGTTACAAATACTAGACGTTTGGGAAACCGCGACTACAAGGGTGAAACCCTAAACTGTGGATTCAGAGGAATCAGAAAATATTTTCCAGGGTAACGCTCCCCCATCGTTCCCCCGTTGCCCCATCGAAACTGACGCGATTGTAACGGACAACCCTAGACCCAGCAGCAAAATCCCGTAAAAATTTAAGGGCAGATAACCGACCTGGCATCCAGTAATGCACTGTGGAGTCTAGTGCTTGGGCCTTAAGAGCGCTCAGACTGAAATCTGTCGGAATCCGTAAACTCCATTTTCAAATCGATAAAGTAGTGTATGATTTATGATCTAGGACTCTAAAGCGACTGGCGTTAAGAACTATAGTTTTAAGCTAGGATGGTGTTATGCCTAGGGCATGGACATCAACCTATTTGTCTGCTTATTAAAGTTGCAACGCACGTTGAACCCAACCAACTACTACGGAGATAATCACTAGGAAACGTTAGCATGGTCAATCAGCAACAAACTATCGATATTGGTTTTACACATGAAGATTTTGCCGCCCTCCTGGATAAGTATGACTACCACTTCAATCCTGGTGACATTATCCCAGGCACAGTATTCAGCATTGAACCAAGGGGCGCGCTGATTGACATTGGGGCCAAAACGGCTGCTTATATTCCTATTCAAGAAATGTCAATTAACCGAATTGACACTCCTGATGAAGTATTGCAGGCAGATGAAACCCGCGAATTCTTTATTCTGACTGATGAAAATGAAGATGGACAATTAACCCTTTCCATTCGCCGCATTGAGTACATGCGAGCCTGGGAACGGGTCCGTCAGCTTCAAGCAGAAGATGCAACCGTCCGTTCTGAAGTCTTTGCCACCAACCGAGGCGGTGCCTTGGTCCGCATTGAAGGGTTACGTGGATTTATCCCCGGTTCTCACATCAGCACTCGTAAACCGAAAGAAGACTTGGTGGCGGAAGAACTGCCCCTCAAGTTTTTGGAAGTGGACGAAGATCGCAACCGCCTAGTACTGAGTCACCGTCGTGCCCTGGTTGAGCGGAAGATGAACCGTTTGGAAGTAGGAGAAGTGGTCATCGGTGCGGTGCGGGGTCTCAAACCTTACGGAGCCTTCATCGATATTGGCGGCGTGAGCGGCTTGCTGCACATCTCTGAAATTTCCCATGACCATATTGATACGCCCCATAGCGTCTTCAATGTTAATGATGAAATTAAGGTCATGATTATTGACTTGGATGCGGAGCGGGGCCGGATTTCCCTATCGACCAAGCAGTTGGAACCTGAACCTGGTGATATGGTTAAGAATCCTGACTTAGTGTATGACAAAGCTGAGGAGATGGCGGCGAAGTATCGGGAGAAGATGTTCCAGAAGTCTCAACCCCGTGAAGATGCGCCACCGCCACCTTCCATCAACGGATCTACCCCTGCGGAAGTGACAGACGAGCCTGTGGCAGAAGAACCCGTCATTGAGGAAACCATTGAGGAAACCATTGAGGAAACGGCAGCTGAAGTGGCTGAAGTCGTCGAGGCGACTGAAGACATCGTAGCTGATACGGTGACTGAAGCTGAAGCGGATGAAGTGGAAACCGTTGATATGACTGTGGTTGGTGATCCTGATCAGAACTAGAGTTTTGATAACGAATCGAAGGATTCGTTACCAGTAATTGTTTTCAGTGATTATAGGTGGGTGGCTGAGTAGGGGATTAGGTATTCTCGCTGGGCCACCCTTTGTTATGTCACGAGTTGGGTTGAGGGAATACTGCTCTTGGTTAAAAATCTATGGCTGATGCAAGTCTTGCGGTGAAGGGTGGTGAGGTCGTTTTTCGCGGCGTGGAAACGGTACTATTCGATAAGGATGGCACCCTCGCTCATTCGCTGCCATTTCTCTATACATTGGGGCGATCGCGTGCCCGTTATTTAGATGCTCAGATTCCAGGTGTGCAAGATCCGCTATTGATGGCGTTTGGGCTTGAGGGGGATCAACTCAATCCTCAGGGATTGCTGGCGGTGGGTAGTCGGCGTGATAATGAAATTGCCGCCGCTGCCTATGTAGCCGAAACGGGGCGGGGATGGATAGAATCGTTGCAGATTGTGACCCAGACCTTTGCTGAGGTGGATGCCACGATGGGATCAAAGGCAGAGGCAACAACTCCCTGCAATGGGGTGGAGGCGTTGGTGCGATCGCTCTCCCCGTCATTCCATCTGGGTATGCTCTCGTCCGATATTACCGCTAACGTGGTCGCCTTCGCCCAGCGCTACGACTTGGCGGATTATTTTGACTGGCTGGTGGGAGTGGATAGGGTGGATAAGGGCGATCAGGCCGATTGTCTGCAATTTTTACACGATCAAGGGATCAATCCTAAAACCACCTTAGTCATTGGGGACTCCGCCGCTGATGTCCAACTAGCCCAACAGATTGGAGCGATGGGTTGCATCGGTGTCACTTGGGGCTGGCAACAGGTTTACACCATTGCAGGGGCGGGGGCGATCGCCACCACTCCCACGGATATCCAGATCGTAGAGACGTGAGCTAGGGTCGGACAAATGGCGTATTCCAGAACTTCCAGTTTTCCTTGTTGAAGGGCGATCGCCATTTACGAATCAGCACGGACTCTAACTGCTGTCGGGGAGGAGTTTCCGTTGGTGCATCCCACCAAAACCCCGTATTAATCGATGTGGGAATATTATGCTGAAAATGCAGGGATTGGTAATTCAAAACATACTGTTTGCAATCATGTACCCCTTTCCAGCGTTGGTTGGCATGGCAGGTTTCCCCCACATACAGCAGCAAGGATGCCGTGGTGTCCATAACAAAGTATAAACAAGCGGAATCAGGATGATGATCCGCAGGCCACTGGAAGAAGAAAAAATTATGGAGTTCCAAGTCGAAGGGGATGATTGGGTCGGCGATCGCCTCCCATCCTGCTGTCGCTAGTTCGTTGTCTGTGTTTGGGTCAGCGGTTAATCCTCCCAGCAAACTCGGTTGTTGCACCGTTTGCTCGGTTAAGATTCGCTGCTGATAGCGAAAAATATCTGATTTCCACCGTTGCAAAAAGGCTGGGTCGATTTCTAAACTGGGTCTTTCGCGGGGACCAACCGGGGTAAAGCTACGTTGCTCCGACACGGAAAAGAGGGATTGTTGCTGGGCATCATAAGACATGGCGACGGGAAACTGAAGTGAAGAGACTTGATTGGTATGGTAAAGCATCGTCCCCCAATTCCCAAGCTTTTCCTGAAAATGTTAACTTGAATATCCCCTGTAAAGCTTTGGATTGCAAGTTGGTTACTTATCGCTCAGGTTAGAGCTTGGTTATAAAGCAACTTATGTTATGGGTTTTATAGGGTAAGGAAGTGATAAGGGATAATATGGGAGTGCGATCGCCCCCCCTAAAGTGGTTGTGCTGAAATATTGCCTCTAATGATCATTAGAGGTATTAGAGAGTAGTTCTATGGCTGATTGACTGACAAAACTTTTCCCCTCATCCCTAAATCCCTTCTCCCACAAGGGGAGAAGGGACTTCAAACCAGGTTCTTGGGTCGAAAGCCCCTCTCCCGCTCTGGGAGAGGGGTTGGGGTG
>JAYKIC010000018.1:0-3747 GCA_035284985.1 Leptolyngbyaceae cyanobacterium | reverse complement strand
GAACAATTTGCTCCAGCATGAGGGGAATGGCAGGGCGGATCTCTTGGCTTGGCGTTGCGCCATCCCTACCCACCGCTGCCCCCAACTTCGCAGCCATCGGCGGCGGTGGCTGGGCAATATGGCAATGCACCACCTCCATGGGATCGCTGGCGGTAAAGGGCAATTGTCCAGTTAACAGTTCGTATAGGGTCACACCCAACGCATAAAAATCAGCCCGGTAGTCAATGCCCCGATTCATCCGTCCTGTCTGCTCCGGTGCGATATAGGCCAGGGTACCTTCTAATACATTGGGATTCTGAATGGCCTGTTGCTCCTTCGGCAACAGTGTAGAAATACTGAAATCCGCTAATTTAACATCGCAGGTATCAGGATGGATCAAGATATTGGCAGGCTTGATATCCTTGTGAATGACACGACAATGATGCAAATGGTGCAGGATATCTGCGAGTTGAATCGCGATGGGTAATACCGAATCCATCGGCAGGGGTAAAAAATCTCCTGGTCCTAGATCGGTAACATCTTGAGCAGGATTTTGAGGCGTAACCACTGACTCACCTAGACACCGTTCTATCCACTGGTTCAAGGAGACATAGCCGCCATCCTCCATCACCAATGCATAGCTATTCTGGTACGGTTCAAGGGCTAGGGGTTTGACAATACCAGGGACATCGGCCAAGTGTTGGGCGATCGCGTACTGGTTGCGAAACTGCACTAGCTCCAGAAAGCTAGGATACTCACTTTTGAGAAATTTGACCACCACCGATCGCTCTTGGGCGGGGTCCGAGGCACTGACCCGACCCACCCATCGCCCCCGGTACACCAGCGTACGAGTACCCTCATGAAGCTTTTCCGTCAAGTGATAGTTGGGCAGTAAAATTTGAGCATTATCCATAGTCAGGTCTAGCACAGAGCAACAACTAAACCTACGGAGTCAAGAAGCCTCGCCCAGACCTGAAGCTGTTTCAATAAAGCAGTATTAAACCTGGAAACATCTCAACAAGATGATAAAAGGGCTGATCAACCGATCACTCTGAGGTCGTAGGTTGATTATATTCTAACGGGAGTGTTCCCAAAGTAACGCCCTTAGGCCGCCATTGCAGCATTAGTTTTAGATCCGCGCTTTTAATCACCACCCACTTTTCTAAAGTGGCTCCCCTTCCGACATTACCCCAAGGCCCGTATCATCTTCCACCAACGACTTAAGGGGTAGTAGATCACAGGTGCCCATAGACTACTGAGAATGGCCGAACTGATGGCCACTTGCTGGTGATAGAGCCAGGTTTCCGTAAAAAGTAAGTAGGAACCGGGCAACCGTTCCAAGAGAACATAGAGGCTAAATTGAATCGCCATCACCGTTTCCACCACCACCGCCATACCAAATACAATCATGGCTACCGAAATAAAATCCTCTTGGATATATTTCTGCTTCTGAAGACGGGCCGTCAGAACCCCAGCGATCGCCAAACTAATGGTGTGGGTCGGATAATGCATGGTGAGACCATCCTGCATCAACCCCAAACAAATGCCAGCGATCGCCCCTTGGAACGCTGGCCGTTGCAAACTCCAAGCTACCACCCAAATCAATAACCAGTTCGGCCCTACCCCCAATAGCTCCATTCCCGGAAATCGAGTCAGTAAAATCAGGTTACAAAAAATCACCGAGCCAACGGTCAAACCCCAATTGAGGGTACGTCGAATAGGTGGACTCAAGTCTGAAATACGCATAGGCACAGGAGGTTCAATTTGGGAAAGGCTCAACCGGATCATCCCCTGGTGCTTCAGCGGGATAGGGATACACGATCAACCACTCCAACTTCCCCACGGGCGCACCCAAGGTCACAACCGCTTCTGGAGAGGGAGACTGATCTAAATTAATCGATTCGACCGTACCAATCGGTAGGCCCCCTGGAAAGATATGGCTCAGATGGGACGTAACCACCGTATCTCCCGGTCGGACATTGGGTACCCGATCAAAAAAGACCATGACGGCGCGATCGCCCGATTGTCCCCGCAAGTATCCCATCGCCCGTGTCTGACTGACCGTAACCCCCACCTGACTGGATGGATCACTAATCAACAAAACGCGACTGGTACGGGGCGTAACATCGATCACCCGACCCACAACCCCACCAATCCCCAATACAGCGGCCCCTTTAACCACCCCATCTCGCTCACCTCGACCAATCGTCACCTGCTGCCACCACTGATCAGCCGGACGACCAATGAGAGGAGCAACAATAGTTTGGTCAGAGACATTTTCAACATAACCTAACAATCGCTGCAACTGCTGGTTTTGAGCCTCTAGTTCCAGCAAGCGCTGCTGCAACTCTTGATACTGTGCAGCCTCCAAGGTTTCAGCTTTAGACGGCATCGTCTGAAACGGATAGGATAACCAATAATATAGCTCCACCAAGACCACACCATTAGTAGCCCGAACTGACCAAGCAGTCAGCAGCGCAAGGGCCATCAAGATAGTCTGAACACTATATCGTTCCCACCATCTACGGAGTGTATACATACGGATTTAGCCAACTCCCAACGGATGATCAACTTTGTGGATACGGACCTGAGAAGAGGGCGATTCTACTTAAAGACACGGGCCAACTGCTTAAAGTTTTCCAATACCCGACCCGTTCCCAACACAACACAACTCAGGGGATCAGCCGCAACATGCACAACAATTCCAGTTTCGTGGCTAATCAAGGTATCCAAGCCACGGAGGAGCGCTCCACCCCCTGCTAGCATAATTCCCCGATCCACAATATCAGCAGCAAGTTCTGGAGGAGTGCGCTCTAAGGTCCGCTTCACCGCATCAATAATGACCGATAGGGGTTCGGCCATGGCCTCCCGCATTTCCGGCCCCTTGACCGTTACCGTTCGCGGCAACCCAGACAACAAGTGCAAGCCCCGAACTTCCATGAGGCTGTCATCATCATAGGCTTGAGGATAGGCCGAACCAATGTTGATCTTAATGTCTTCAGCGGTTCGTTCCCCAATAACCAAGTTATGGACCTTCTTCATGTACTGCATCATGGCTTCGCTCAGTTCATCCCCAGCGACTCGCACCGACTCACTCAGCACAGTCCCCTGCAAGCTTAACACAGCAACTTCGGTAGTCCCACCGCCAATGTCGATAATCATGTTTCCGGTCGGCTCAGCCACGGGCAAACCAGCACCAATCGCTGCCGCTACAGGTTCATCAATTAGGTGAACTTCCCTAGCCCCTGCTTCCCGCGCCGCATCTTCAACGGCCCGCCGTTCTACACCCGTCACCCCACTCGGAATACCAATGACAATGCGGGGAGAAACCAATGTGCGACCTTCATGAACCCGACGGATGAAGTGCTTAAGCATAATTTCTGCCGTATCAAAATCGGCAATCACACCATCTCGCAGTGGACGGAGGGCTAACACGTTTCCTGGTGTACGCCCTAACATTTTCTTGGCATCTTCTCCAACAGCCAACGGCACCCGATCATTCTGATCCATCGCCACAACAGATGGCTCTTGCAACACAATTCCTTTCCCTGATACGTAAACCAAAGTGTTTGCGGTACCTAGATCGATACCCATGTCACGAGAAAACGAGAAGCGCTTTAAAAAACTCACGAAGGATTCACTCTCCACAACTAGCGAACCGCACAACCAGAAATGTTACATTCTGACAGTGCAGGGAAACAAACTGTAATTGACCGGATTTTATTACGTTTTTCAAACAGAGTCTAGTCAAATGGGTAAAATCTATTA
>JAYKIC010000017.1:0-4871 GCA_035284985.1 Leptolyngbyaceae cyanobacterium | reverse complement strand
AGGCTGTAGAGAATGGTCCCGTCAATTTCAAATTCATTATCCAGATAGGTCGTTTTGCCCTTGTAGTTGACAATACAAGCTTTACCCGGTTGCACCGTCCCCTTAAAACTAGTCCCAGTCCATTTGACAATCATGTTGCAACCGGGCATGGGTTCAACATCATCAGGGGTGAGCTGGTCGAGGAGGGCGCGATCGCGGGCGGCCCCACAAAACTTTTGCTCATCCTTAACCTTATAATTGGTCAGTTCAATCCAATCATCCTGGGCCACAAAATTCAACACTCTGATGCGGTAGGGAGCGTGCAACATATAGTCATAGGCTTGTTCCAAATAGAGGCTGACTCCCGGTAAAAAGCCAATGGGAAGGGGACGCATACAGGGACGAATGTGGGCGAAAAAGGCTGGATATTCAAAGGCTTGAGCCTGGTTGCTAAATTCAGCGGCCATCCAGCGAGTTAGGGTAGCAACGTCAGTGGAATGAGTCATGGAGTTATCGCTATTCAATCGTCAGCATTGTAGGCTGGGCCTTGCCCCTCATGCTGGGATCAACAACATTCTTTATGATTTGGGTGGGTTCCTACAACAAAGTTATCTAAGACCGTTCCTAAAATCTGTTGTGCCATCCCACAGGACAATCCGTGAACTGAGCTATGGCGCGGTTTAGCCCCATGGAATTCCCCTATCACGAAGGTAGGGACCATCATCGATAGGGAATCGGTAACAACGAGGCCCATTACCGCTTGGCATCGCGTCAGCCCAATCATTCGCCTGCTACCGTCCATCAGCGATATGATTCAATGAACACTAGCACCCATTTATCCATGAACTTGGATCTAGCTCAATTTTTTCAAGCTTGCAACCCGTCCAAAACCCTGTCCTTTGAGCGTCTAGAGGATCGTAAGTATTATATTGACTTCGCCAAGGTGCGGGGTCGGGATTTAATCCGAGAGCTGTCTCGCACCGTTATGTTGTCGGGGGAATCCCCCACCTGTCAGTTATTTACGGGGCATATTGGCTGTGGCAAGTCCACGGAATTGTTGCGACTCAAGGCTATTTTGGAGGATAACGGCTTTCACACGGTTTACTTTGAATCCAGTCAGGATATGGATTTGGGTAATATTGATGTCTCGGATATTTTGTTGGCGATCGCCCGTCGGGTCAGTGCCAGTTTAGAAACCGTTGGTATTCGCCTCCGCCCCCGTTATTTTCAGAGCCTCTTCCAAGAAGTTTCGGATTTTCTCTCTACCCCTATTGATCTGGCCCTGGAAGCGGAACTATCTCTGGGCATTGGTAAACTGACTACTCAGAGTCGGGATAATCCTAGGGTGCGCGATCGCATCCGTGACTACCTCGAACCCCGTACCAACAGTATTTTAGAAGCCATTAATCAAGAGTTGTTCGCCAAAGCCAGGGAAGAACTCCGCCATCAGGGAAAAAAAGACCTCGTGGTGATTGTCGATAACTTAGACCGAATCGATAACGTGGAGCGATCGGCCACCGAACGGCGACAACCCGCCTACCTGTTTGTTGAACGGGGTGAAAAACTGAGGCAACTCAACTGCCATGTGGTTTATACCATCCCCATGGTTCTAATTTTTTCCAACGACCTCAGCCAAGTGATCAATCGCTTCGGGGTTGATCCGAAAGTCCTGCCCATGATTCCCACCAAACTACCCGATGGCAGCACCTATCAAGCAGGGTTAGATAGTTTACGACAGATGGTGCTGACCCGTGCCTTCCCAACCCTGACAACCGATGGGCCATCCTCCCCATCGGACCCGATCCACCTCGCCCAATTAGCCCAAGTATTTGACCATGCTGATACCCTCACCCGTTTGTGTACCATCAGTGGTGGCCACGTCCGTAACTTATTGGTTCTATTGCGTCGTTGCTTAGAACAAGCCGATCCTCCCATTACCCGTGCTTGCCTGGAGTCAGTAATTATCCAACGCAGTAGCGAAGTCAACCTCGCTATCCAAGACCATGAATGGAAACTACTATGCCAGGTCGCCCAACAACGTAAAGATGTCCGAGGAGAGGATGAGTATCAACTGCTGCTGGAAAGTATGTTTGTATTGGAGTATCGGCACAACGGTCGCCTCTGGTTTGACATTAACCCGATGTTGGCGGAAACCGATGAGTTTCAGGAGCGTTGCTTAGGCAAACCAGAAAGTTAAGAGAGTAGGTTTCGTTGCTCGATCAAACCATTTCCTCGTCTACCTTTGTTAAGAGTGCCATTCTTAAGTTGTAAACGTATCGTCTTAATAATTTCCTCCTTGTTCAGGGTGTTCTCCTCTTCTCTAAGAGCAACACTTGTTCTAATCTTTAGATTAGAGAATGTAGAATCATTGAGCGCTGCCCGTTATCCATGACTTTGCCCATGAAGGTTTCAGACTTGACTTTTTTCTCTCGAATGACCTATCAGGTTTGTATTGCCGCCCTTATTTTGTTGGTGACGACGTTCACTGGCGCTAAGCTGCTGCCTACTTATGGTCAAGCGCTTTCCCCAGAACATTCGCCGCTTTCCTCGCTGGCGGCGGGGAATTTGATCACCCAACCTGCGGCATTCCCTGGTCAAAATACCGATATTCGTGAAATTGAGACTGAATTAAATCTGGATATACCCTCAACCTCCGTGCCAACCGTGCTAAGAATGGCCGAGTTGTTTGGAGCGGGGCTACCCGATGATATTGCTTATACCCCGGCCAATGTGAAAAATCCGAGCCTGCGCCCCATGGCCTTTTTCTCCAATTACGATGAAGGGTATTGTGGTAATTTTTCCATTCCAGGAGAAAAGGGCGCAGCGGCGGATTTTGCCCAGGTGATGGTTCAAGCCGATCCGTTTGAATTCATTCGCAAAAACTTGACCTATGGCGATCGCCATAGCAGCGAGTGGGTTATTTTCAGTCCCGGTCTGAATACGCTCCATGCGAAGAAATCAGGGTGGGAACAGGAACAAACGGCCCCCCAACGCCTAGAAGAACAATACCAACCGATTCTTGGCACACCCATGAGCCATCTTCATCTGGGCACGGATATGGATCAAGGGGAAGCGGTTGTGCCCCTATCCTGGGAAGGCAAACTCTTTTTGGAGCAAATGCGACCCCAGTTACAGGCGGCTGGGGTAATGCCTGAGATTCGGGGAGATCTGGCGGTGTTTAATCCTCGCCAGCGCGATCGCGTTGAAGTGCTGTTATCCCAAAACGGCTTGGCCCGTCCCCTATTTCAAGAGCATGTGGTCCGCTTGCTGCAAGCCAATGAAATGGCTCAGCGCTCCATCGTCTGGATGGCGTACAGTCGAGCTACACCGGAGCTGAGTGGGGCGCTGCAAACCTATATTAATGGCTATGTTCAGCGCCATAGGGAGCTTGGCATAGAGGCGGCTAAAGCCCAAGTGGAAACGTTTTTGCGGGACCATCTTACGGTTGTAACCATTGGTAATGCCATTCGTCAGTGGCCTGATGGTCCGGCCTATGTTCATTATTCCAGTCGGAGCGATCGCCCAGACGGGGGTACCGATCCCCTCACCAATGATATGGGGGTTCATATTGATGCCCCTCAGGGAGCCGGACGGGATGCGATTTTTCTCCATGCCGATGGGTTGTTTTCTGGGTTTGATGCCCACAACTTTGGCGCTTCCGGTGCTGCGACCCTGAAGCTGATCATGACGATGAATGGATTCACCACCTACCGCCAGATTTGGGAGCAGGGCCAAGGGGGGAACATTAAGATTCCTAACTATGAACAGATTGCGGCCCAAGTGGTGTTGACTGATGGGGGCAAATGGGTCTGGGAACATCAAACCGCCTGGAATGGGGTGCATCTGCCCAGTTATCAGGATGCCCAGCGGATTATGGCTGAGTTGCTAGGTTAAACCGATTATGAATTAGAGGGGCTAGGGGTTAGACGGGTTAATTGATTGGACGAAGGCGATCGCTCTCCTGTCCTAAAATATCCTCTTCCTTAATTTGAGCCGCCTCCATCTCACTCACATAACCACAATGGGCCGTTGGAAATGCATCACAATAGGTTACGTAAGGCTTGATGTCTAATACCGGAGTTTGATCGAGGAGATCGACTCCGGCCACGGTTAAGGTTAGACCCTCTATCTTAATTAACTGAATGGCACTCAACCCAATGGGATTGGGACGGTGGGGCGCACGGGTTGCCAGTGTGCCCCGTTTCATTTTAGGCCCACGGGGAGGCTGTACGGTGGGATTCCAGTGTTGATTGAGATGGAGCCAGGTGATCACCCAAATGCGATCAAACCCTTCCAGATCTTTGAGGGCGATCGCGGGCACGATGTCGGGGAAGAGTTCGATGTGGGCGATCGCGGGTTGATATCCCTCCGGCACCGTTTGTAACGTCGCCTGTCGGGGGGTGCCATGGCGCTCAGTGTAAGGGGAATGAACCACCCCGATCGGCTGCATGGCAATGCTTTCAGGAAAGTCTGTGGCTTGAATGTAATCCTTGGGAGGGAGTTTGGGCATGGGCGATCGCAGCAGTATCTTGACCAGAAAGATGAGCAATTGCTTTAAGGGTGTTTACAAAAGTAAACAATGGGGTTAATATAACTACATGGGGTGGATAACCTCACCTCAAACATTGTTTTTTTATACGTGACAAGCACTCATTGATTATGACTACTACTCTACAGCAGCGCGAGAGCGCCAACCTGTGGGAGCAGTTCTGCGGATGGGTCACTAGCACCGAGAATCGCCTCTATGTAGGCTGGTTCGGCGTGTTGATGATCCCCACCCTCCTAACTGCCACCATCTGCTACATCATCGCCTTCATCGCCGCTCCGGTCGTAGACATCGACGGCATTCGTGAGCCTGTATCTGGCTCTCTCATCTTGGGTAACAACATCAT
>JAYKIC010000016.1:0-4581 GCA_035284985.1 Leptolyngbyaceae cyanobacterium | reverse complement strand
TCAAATGGACTGGGACTAGTTTTAAGGGGACGGTGCAACCGGGTAAAGCTTGTATTGTCAACTACAAGGGCAAAACGACCTATCTGGATAATGAATTTGAAATTGACGGGACCATTCTCTACAGCCTGGATCGGGGTCGTGATCCAGAAACCGATGAGCGGGTGTGGGGAGCAGCGGCTGGTCCCTTTCACTTTTTGCCTGTAACCAGTTTTGCGGATGAGGTGAGCGCGATCGCCCTCCCCTAACCGCATCCTAAACTGTCCTTCTCCCTCAGTTGGCTAGCCAACCCTCGGCGTTTTCCTGGGAATCCTCCATTTAAGGGCCGGACAGGAGCGTCATCCGTTGAGGCAGACAACTAACGCATTCCTGACTAGGGGACCATTTGCTCCCAGAGGATGGCCGCGATCGCCAGGGTCATCAGAATTGCATTATATACCGCATGATCGGCGGTACTGGCCAACACTCCAGCGGCATCGGCTTGCTGGGAATTTTGGTGGCGACGATAGTGGCGATCGCGCACATATTTATAGCGGCAGGCAAACAAAAATCCGGGTAGGATTAACACGAATCCACCAATCAGGGGAATGCCTGCTAATAAGTGAACCAGACCAAATTGGGTTGAGCGAATGGCAATCGCTTGCCAGGTATTGGCCCCTTGGCGAAAGATCCGCTCTTCCAGATTGGCCCAAAAGGGGACGCCCATCACCAACGCCAGCCAAAACAACAGCGTTAGAATGGTGGCTAAAGTGACGTGAAAATCGCCAATGTGGAACAGATAGGTGTTGAGAAAGCCCAAGGGCTGCCCAGAAACCGTGTGCAGAAACCATCGCCCTCCGGCCACCATGGGCGACAAACTGGCCCATAGATTTTCCAGGGCAGGTTGGTGCAAGGACCACTCTTGCAACAGATTAATCGGCTGAAAAATAATGTTACCAGAGGAACCGAATACGGCCTCGGCCCAGCCCCACCGCATAAATCCCGGTGAATACTGGTACGCCAGGGTAAAGGTAAAAAGCGTGACGATCAAGGTCAAAATGGCGCGGGGATAGGTGAGCCAGCCACAGCGAAAATACACCTGCCAAACAAACTGTAACCGCGATTTATGTCGCCACAAATCCATCCCCACTAGGGCAATGATGCCAACGGATAATACAATGGGCAGGGCACGGCGGAGGAAGTCCACCACACTGCCCTGTCCCCAAGTCAAAATACCGATGACGATCGCTAAAATCAAGAAGCGATACTTGAGGGTGTTACCAATGGTGGCCAAATCTCGGCCTACCTCTTGGCGGGTTTGGGCTTGGGTGAAAACAGCCCAGAATTCCCCAGTAGCAACCATGGCGGTTATTTTGTAGAGGGCTGCGGCATAGTCTTGGGGACAGCACCGCTGGGCTTGGCGACAACTGGCGATCGCCCCCTGAAATTGCCGTTGCTTCAACAATAAAAAGGCGTGCAGGGTGCAGGCGGAAGCGTGCCATGATTCGGGGGTGTAGACCTCTCGGTCAGCAAGGTCCGCTAACAAGGGGGTTAATCGGGCCAACGCGGCCCCATCTTGCCCCAACCGCATGAGGACGAGGGCCGTATTGTACTGGGCTTTGGCATAATCCGGTTGAATGGCTAAAACCTGTTCAAATTGGGCTAGGGCCTTGAGCCGTTGATTCGCCGCCATCAGGGCAATGCCTCGGTTATTCAGCACGGTTGCGGCATGGGGGGCGATCGCCACGGCCCGATCGCAGTCTTGAATGCCTTTTTTATACTTTCCCGTCAAGGCTAAGCACACCCCGCGACTGCTGAGGGCATCGGCATAATCGGGGTTGAGGGCGATCGCCCGCTGGTAACTGGCAATGGCGGCGGCGTAGGCTTGACGGGTCCGATGGGCTGTCCCTTGGCGATACCACAACTCCGCCGCTAGGGGATGTTGGACATCGCTGAGATAATCCAAGGCTTGCTGATAGGTTTTGATTGCTGTTTGAAGTTGTCCCGCTTGCTCCTGGGCCAAGCCATAAAGGGCCAGGGTAAAGGAATTATCCGGTTGGAGGGCGATCGCCTCCGCCAAAATGTCCATCGCCTGTACGCGATCGCCCATATCCAAGAGCTGCTTGGCCCAACATCGCATCAGGCTAAGCTGGGATGCGGGACTCAACGATGAATGATTTAAACGCTTTTGATATTGCCCCAATGCAAGTCCCGTAAATGGCGCATCATCAGGAATCGTAAAATTAAACGGAACGATCATAGGAATTGTGAAACGAAGTAGTAGTCGGAACCGTTGGCCTAGGTGCTTTCTCTAGAATACCCCAGGGTTTTATTCGCCGCCGCTAGTCAGGGAAAGCCAAAGTGATTGCCTGGGTAATGCGATGCTAGTGTAAGCTATGGTATCCATATCTGCCACAAGAATTTCATAGGAAATCATGAATATTAATTTGGCTCGGTTACGGCAATTACATCGAATGCTGGTGCCCTTTATGGTGGTGCCGTTACTGCTCACCTTAACCACTGGTTTAGTCTTCCAGTTTGCCCTGATGGGCGATCGCGCTGGGGATTTCCTCTGGCTTTTGGATTGGCATCGGGGTAAATTTGGTCCGGTCAATCTCTCAGCCGTTTATCCCCTGCTCAATGCGCTGGGATTATTAACCTTGGTGATTACGGGATTTTTAATGTGGTGGCGATCGCCCACCCGTAAACGCAAAAAGGCGACCTAATCCCAATCGTCATCCCCCGCGCCCTCGGCCTTGACCGTCAGTTGATTGATAGCCAATTTGAGGATGGGGTGCAGGTTCATCACCGTCTCCGCTGCCAATGCCGTTTTCAGGGGTTCGATCGCCCTTGTATCCCCCATTTTCATTAATGCTAATGCCGCTGCCTTGCGGGTATCAAAATCAGGGTGGGGCAAGAGTGCCACCAATTTAGGTAAGGCTGGGGGGTGGGCCAAGTTCCCTAGGGCGGCGATCGCTTCACAGCGAATCAGACCATCGGCATCATCTAGGGCATTAAGCAACACTTGAAAGGCTCGGTCGGAGGGGTTTTCCTGGACTAGTTTGGCGATCGCCCCAATCACTGCCGCCCGCACATCCCCTGAATCCGAGGCGAGGGCATCATATAGATACCTTTCTGCCCCTGCCCCCATAAATGCCAAGGCCCAAGCGGCGTGCCCCTTGAGAGTTTCGGAGCTAGCGGGATTGCTGAGAAGCTGTAACAGATCGGGGGCCGCTGCTGCTCCCGTGCGGGCCAGCGCCCCCACTACCGATCCCTGCACCACCGTGTCATCATCATGGTTCAGGGCATGGAGCAAGGTGGGAATAGCTTCAGGATTTTCAATCAACGCCAGGGTTTTAGCCGCTGCCCGTCGGACCACCACGTTGGGATGATTTTGTAAGGCATCCAGCAAATAGGGGGTTGAGGCAATACCAATTTCCTCCCCCAATAACGTTGCTGTTCGCAATCGTTTCATCCCCCGTACATCTCCCAAACATTCAATTAATTCGGCAAATACCTCGGTTTGGGTTGGATCAAATGTTTGATCGGCCACTTGTTGCCCCACACGGGCCAACAATTCATCCACCCGTTCCGGGGTGAGGCGGGGGGGAACAGAGGAGATTCCAGTGATGTCGGGCGCAGTACTCATGGGCGATCGCGATTAATAACTAAACACTAAACACTAAATTCAACTCACTTAAACACTCAGGCACTCACTAAACCATCGCCCGTTGCCGATTGCGTTCCACCATAGCTGTTAGGGTGTCCGGCAGAACGCAACGCCGCTCGGAACAGTAGGTCATCAGAAAGATGCCGTTAACCATCCGCACCGTACTCACCCGCACTCGGAAATCGTCGGTGACAAACCAACAGCGCTCCTGCCCCTGCTGCTTATCGTAGTCCGTATCAATGGTGAGAACCCCATCGGGACCAAATTGGTAGTGGCTAACCACCGGAATTTGCTCCACATAGCCCTGATTGCGGAGCAGCTTACCCGATCGCCCCGTTTCATCATCGGGGATATCCACCAAAATGGCGGCTCGATCAGGGGATGGTTCGGTCAAATCTTTATTATCCTGCCAGGTAAAACTGGCTCCTCCCGTGGCGATCGCCGGATTAATTCCCTGATCCTTGCAAATTGCCATAATCCGCTCGTCATTCTTGGCTAATACGGTCACGGATAAGTTCGATTCTCCTGACTGATCGGCCACTAGATCGAAGTGATGCACCGATCGTTGGGTGAACCACATGCCTTCGCTCTTGTGAAAAAAGGTCATCATGGTTGTGGGAAAAACTAATGTCATGAACCTGTTGCCTATGGATGATGGGCGATCGCTAGGATATCCAATCCAGTTATTACCCGTAGTAACCGCTTGAGGACTTTTTTCAACCTAGCATGAGAATGGTTTCTATGAACTTTTCCTGTTTATATTATCTGTAGTCTTACTCTATAGTTTTGCCTAGCTGGGACATTGCAAGGGTCTCCTGACTTTCTGGTGGAAAAAGTTCATGGAGATACAAAATTCTATGAACCGTATCTCAGAAATCCCCTTGAATAAAGGGTTACAGTTATGATAAGTCAGACTTATAATCACAAACCCAGGA
>JAYKIC010000015.1:0-4427 GCA_035284985.1 Leptolyngbyaceae cyanobacterium | reverse complement strand
CCTTTTCTTGGGTCACAATCTTGAAGGCGGGCAAATGCGGTTGAATTTTGACCACGACTAAATGGAACGAATTCGTACCCACATCAATCGCCGCTAAGATATATTCCTGGGATCGATCATCTTGCTTGTCAGGCAACAACATCGACTCATCAACAAGGCCACGGGATAACTCAGGGGGGGGAAACTCCATAGAAAAAGTACCAGCATCAACAGAACAGCGGATTTAGCATAAAGACCTTGGTTCCAATTCTACTGCCATCTACCTCTATAGTCGTACCTTCATGCAAATCCCTAGTCCATAACTATCCCAGAGAAATTGGCGGAGCGTTACTTTTCTTTGAGGGACCAAACCCCATCCCAATCATCATCAGGAGGGTTTTGTAACCAGTGCTGACAGCGACTTAGCTGAATTTGAGCTGCCTTATCGTGGTTATCAATATCCTCTAGAATTTCCCCAAACTTACTCATCGCCTTAGAGAATTTCCGCTCCAGATAACACTTCCGACCATCTCGATATAGCTCGATCTTACGCTTGACCGGATCAGGCACAATCTCTGTCCGAAGGCCCACTAGCTCATAAATTGTTACAGGTTTGTTCTTGCCCTTCACTCGAATGCAATCCAGATCTCGGACCCATACCTGTTGCTTACAGGGTCCATAAGTATTTTCACTGATAATAATATCGCAGCCATACTGCTTGGTGGTTCCTTCTAATCGAGCGCCCAAGTTGACCCCGTCGCCAATAGCGGTAAACTCCATCCGCTTAGTCGAACCGATGTTACCACTGATAACATCACCAGAGTTAATCCCAATCCCGATGCTAATCTGCCGTTTGCCGAGATCTCCCCGCTTGATGTTAAAGTCGGCTAAACGATGGCGCATTTCAATACTGGTTTGCACCGCTTTCCAGGCATGGTCTTCCAAAAACAGGGGAGAGCCAAACACCGCCATAATGGCATCACCAATGTACTTATCAAGGGTGCCTTTGTTCTGGAATACGGCATCCACCATCCGCTCGAAGTATTCATTGAGCATTTCTACCAACTCTTCTGCTTCCATTTCCTCAGAAATAGTGGTGAAGCTACGGATGTCAGAGAAAAGGACGGATACTTGTTTGCGATCGCCCCCTAACTTGGCATCGCCCCCGGCAATCATCTGATCCGCCACTTCCTGACTCATGTAGCGGTACATCGTGCTCTTGAGCCGTTTTTCATCACTGATGTCATCCATCACCACCAAAACTCCGGAAATGACATCGGGTTTCTCGACATCGGTGATGGAATTGATCGATAGGTGAACGCTGGAGGTGGGTTGGGCTTCCTCATTACTCTCTTCCACACTCTTGGTCCCCGGTGCCAAGGTCAATAACGTTTGTTCCGGATAATACTGCTCTCGATCCTGCTTATCCGTTCCGGTTAACGCCCGATTAAAACATTCGATAAATTCCTTGTCTTTCAGTTGGATTAGGTCAGTAATTAACCGTCCTTCAATGGTTAGATCGTCTTGATTCAGGAGCTTCTGGGCACTTTCATTGGCCGCAATAATTCGACCTTGCTTATCGGTGGAAATAACGGCGTTGGAGAGCGATCGCAGAATATCCCGCTGCATTTTTTCTTGCTGCTTCACCCGATTAAACAGCTTGGCATTCCGCAGCGCCACCCCTGCCTGGATATTAAAGACCTGCATAAACTCTTGATCTAGCTGATCAAAGCTGGCCTTCCAGCACTCCGGAGCATCCGGCCAAATTGCCGGATCATAGGCAGGGTAATCTCCCTTACGCTTTTTATTGATGAGCTGAGTTACCCCAATCAGATCATTATTACTATCAAACACGGGCATACACAACATACTGCATGTCCGATAGCCCGTCTTGCTATCCGTCTCCTTTGCCGTTTCCGCATTGGGATGGTTATACAGGTCAAACGGAATAATTACTGGTTCTTTAGAATGGGCCACTTGCCCCGCAAAACCCGCATGCCAAGGAATTTCAATCTTAGTCAACACGCCGTTGATGGGAATCTGAGTCCACAACTTTTCCTGTTCATCATCCAACAGCCACAGCGTACTTCGATCCGCATTCATCAGCGCTTTGGCTTGATCCATCACCTGCTTCAGGGTTTCCTCCAAGTCCAGACTACTTTGGCTCAGGGCCGTGGTCGCCTGCATCAATGCATCCGCCGCCCGTTGCCGCTGGGATGCCTTGTAGAAAGAGCGAGAGGATTCGAGAATCAAACGAATGGATGGCGCAAACTGTTCAAAAACCTCTTCATCCGCTGCCGTAAACCCGCTCAGGTTAATGCGTTCAGCTAACGGGGCATGGGGTGTAAAGTCAGGCTTGAGCTTGTTGATGAGTTGCACCACTGCCACCAACTTGCTCTCATCGTTTTCGTCCAACAACGGCAACACCAACATGGTGTAGGTGCGGTAGTGATTTTTCTCATCCGTTTTTTTAGCGAAAGCGGCCCTGGGGTCATCGTAAAAATCGTAGGGAATTCGAATGACTTCCCGATTAGTGGCACATTCTCCGGCAATACCTTTGTCGGCAGGGAAACGTAATTCTAGACTATTACCGTTTTCGTCCTTCGCCAAAACGGACCACAGCTCGTTTTTATCCTCATCCAATAAGTAAATAGTGGTGCGATCGGCATTGAGCAATTCTCCTGTTTTCAGACTGATAGACTGTAGCATTTCGTTAAGAATTGCTTCAAATCCCTCACTATCTCCCAAGGAGTCCATCATGGACAAGGTGTTGTTAACCACCTTAAGCCGATCTTCTACTTCTCGCACCACCTCCGCAAACTTATCTTTGCTGAGTGGGGCCAAATAGGCAGAAAAGTTTCCTCCTGTAGTGGCTAGAGCACCTCCAGAGGTAGGGGAAGCAGACGGTTCTGGTCGCGGTTTGGCTAGATCGGGGCCAGAAAAGTCTGCTCCTGGTATATCACTCTCTCCATCTCCCGATGTCACCGTTACCATAACGGTTTGGGATGAGCTATTAACGTCTACATCAATAACTTGGGAAGAATCTACAGAAACATCAACACGGGTTGTGCTGGACTGTGGCACAACTTCTTTTTGTTCCTCAAAAATGGATGGAACCACGTCGGGCACCAAGGCATCAGATTCAACGGCGACTACATCAATGTCAACGACAGTCTCAGAAGCATTGACGTTGGGGGATTCCTGCTTAGATGGAAATGGGGATGAAGCTGTCATAGATGCTTACGTGTGTTTAGGATGTACAACGTGGCAGAGAGGGAAGAAATTTATTTTATAGGAAGGGAAAAATTGCCTTACTTACTTAATTGAGGAAGAAGATCGGATGGCAATACACGGAATGTTCAATTCTATTGTCAGTGATTGAATTGGCTCTGCCCTACCGTTTTAGTTGATTATTGCCCTAGGCTTAGCTTTAGCATACCCAGGAAAACATCTTCTCTCACTTTTTCTTAATGGTTACTTTTGCACTAATGCACCAGTTTCATTGTCAAATATCAATCCCTATATCGTTATGAGCAGAGTCATCAGCATATCTGTGACTGTTTACCTGATTTAAAGGTGTAATATAGTAGTTCTTACTCACCATGACATTGACTCTACTTATGTAGACTTGTGTAGTGGATTGATGACCATACACCCTGATTTTCTAGCATATTGGCATTCTGATGCCAACTTATCTTAATAGAGTCTCACACCCTTTCTCCAACTGGGTAAATCGACACGTTTTGAAATGATGCCATGAAAAACTGTTTATCTACATCGATGGGTAGCCTATGGCGATGGGCAGCAATGTTCATCCCAGAAAAAAGTAATGTGAGTTATTCTACCGTCCTTCAGAGCCTGTTTGACAGCAAATCGTTGGCAAACAGGCTGTAATGTTAGAAATCCGTCAGCTAGATGAATCTCTAACGGTTGTTAAGAAATATCTTGTCTGGGGATTCTAGGGATGCTGCTTTTGCCCGTTGAGCGCCAGGGTGGTTGGGGTCAAGGGCTAAGGCCCGATCGAAGCTGGCGATCGCCTCCTGTTGTCGTTGTAATTGGGCTAATATTTGCCCCAGCCCGACCCAGAGATCAGGGTTAGACGGGTCAGTCTCCGCTGCTTGTTGCAGATTATCAAGGGCGGCTCCAATGTAACCATGGTTCAGCAAGGCATCACCGCGCCCTTGGAGTGCTTGGGCTTGGAGGGCAACCGGGGATAATAGGGGCAATCCTAGGTTGGGCGTGGTGCTCATCTCGCTGTTCATGGTGAGGGCTACACCCGGTAGGGGGGCGATCGCCCCATTCGCATTTTGATTCGATGGTTTTAGCAAATTGTCCAGGATATGGTTAAAACACACAATGGCATTTTGAGGTTGGCCTAGGGCAGATAGGGCCTTGCCTTTGCCCAAGGTGGCTTCGAGTAAGTTGGGATCAAGCTGGATACTCCGGTT
>JAYKIC010000014.1:0-3400 GCA_035284985.1 Leptolyngbyaceae cyanobacterium | reverse complement strand
GCGATTGATCAGGCCATGGCTGTGGCTGTGAACCAAGCCCATGAAGACGCGACTGATTACGCCGCTACAGCCTTAGCTTCTTGGCAAAATGAGCAATTAGTACCTCGTTTGGATGGTTTTTTAGACTGGTATTTTGGTTATTTCAACCAAAAGAAGTTTGAACTAACGGTTCCCTATTTGTGGGCAAAAAATCAGGTCATTAAACCGTTTTATTCACCGGAAAAAATGGCATCAGTGACTACTCAAATTTCTCAACAATTTGAGCATGAATTTGCCAAACGGGTGTTGGTTCCTAGTCTTGCTCAAATTACCTTGGAACGCATTACCCAAGAAACAACAGCCCGTTATTTGAGACAGTTACAAACGAGTATTCAAACGGTGCAGCAGGCTTATCAGATCCCCCAAGGGGAATGGGAACGATACCTAGATGGGTTATCGCTAATGGTGGTGGATACGGAGGGCAATACCGTTTCCAATTCTCTCAAATCGGTGGCCATTGGTGGGGGCGGTTACTTAGTGGCTAAGCCTTTGCTGGCAATGTCTTTGGCTAAAGTCAGTAGTAAGTTTGGGGCAAAGGCGGTGGGGGCGGCAACAACCAAGGTGGCGGCGAAAACCGGGGGGGCGGTGGCGGCTGAGTTGGGGGCAAGTGTATTGGACCCATTAGCCGGAGTGGCTCTGCTGGTCTGGGATGTGTGGGACTATAAAAACGTGGTGGCGAGCGATCGCCCCCTCCTCCGAGATAACCTGCTGCATTATTTGGACGAGATGACCGAGCAGTTATTGCATCACCCGGAGGCCAGTGTGATGGCAGCGGTGGATCAACTAGAGCTTCAAATCTATCACTCCCTGGAAAATGCTCACCCGGCTTAAAATTCACAACTAAAATCACCCATAGCGCTGACCATCGGGCATGATGGCATTGTGTAGCTGGGCCTCGTGCAAGAGGGTTCCGGTCAAGTCTGCCCCCTGTAAATTGACGTTTTCCAGGTTCACTCCGGTCAGGTCCGCATAACTCAAGTCTGCCCCCTGTAAATTGGCCCCTTGCAAATCCGTTGAAAACGGGCCAGAGCGGTAGTGCCGCCCTAACTTGGCCCGACACAGGCTAGCATTCGCCAAGTTGGCTGATTGCAACATTGCACCGCTCAAAATGGCATAGCTGAGGTCGGCTCCGCTAAAATTAACTTGTCCTAAGTCGGTGCGCTGGTCCCCAGTGGAGCGACAATCCACTTCTAATAACCTGGCTCCGGTCAAATTGGCCCCGGTCATATTTACGCCACACAAACTAGCTTTGATCAAGTTGGCTTGCTCTAAAGAGGCTTTGACCAGAATCGCCCCGCTCAAGTCAGCTTCCCGTAATCGGGCTTGGGAGAGATTTGCCCCGCTGAGGTCGGTTCCCCACAAAATGGACTCGCTCAGGTCACATTGCTGAAAATTGGTACGACAGAAGCGGGTGCGGCCCAATCGGGATTGGCGCAGGTCACATTGGCTAAAGTTGGTATCGCTAAAGTCTAAGTTGAGTAATTCAATTTCTTGGAGAATGAGTCCTGAAAAATTGCGTTCTCCATCCTGATATTGCTGTTGCAGTTCCTGACTATTCATGATCTCCTTGATGCTGATACATGATGGGTAAAACCACTAAGCCGGATAGCGGACCCAGCTATTGGTTTGGGCTTCAATTTCCTGGGCGAATTCCCTAACGATAGTATTGCTGATGCAGTTGAGCGATCGCAATCCTTCCGGCTGCTCCACTACAACATGATTTCCCCTCGCATCCAGCCGCCGTTCCAAGACACGGGGACGACGGGGAATATTCAATTGCACTTCCGTGGGCTGTAATGCTTGCACCAGTTGGATATAGTGCGATCGCTCCCCTGCCGACCACGGAGCTAACATCATGGTTTGTAAGGCCCACTTGCCGCGATGGCTGGCGGCGAAGGACCGAATTCCTGCCAAAATCGTCTCAAAGTTAATGCCGGAACACGGTCGATTCACCCGTTGCAACTGTTCAACGGACACCGCATCTAATTTAACCACCACCAAATCCGCTGATAGTAAATCGGTCTGCACCCCAGCGTCACCTAACAGGGTGCCATTGGTCAACACCACCACCGGACAAGGGAGTTGCTGCCGTAAGCTGGTGAGAATGTTTCCCAGATTCAGCGCCAGAGTCGGTTCTCCACTGCCGCTGAGGGTGATGACATCCAGGTTAGGGATGGCCTGGAAGGCTGCTAATTCCTGCAAGATTTGGCGGGTGGGGACGAACACCTGGCGCTGGTCAGTCTGGTGCTGAATATCTCCCAATTGGCAATAGGCGCAGTTGAAGGAGCAGGTGGAGACTGCGCCGATGGGATCAACCCCAAGGGATCGCCCAAAGCGCCAGGATTCTACCGGACCATAAACCGATTTACAGGTAGGGGGGGAATCGGGAAGCAGGTTGGTCATGATTACCTCCGGTGGATAGGGTGGCAGCTTGAGACATGGAACAACGGACAGGAACCAATTTAGGGCGATCGCAACCCTCCCCTGCCCAGAACTCCCCTTTAGTGAAAATCGGCCACCGTTTTCCATTCTTGAATTAACTGGGGTGAGAGGCGCAGGACTCGATCCGGTGCGTTCACCACGGGCAAGGTCAACCGCGCTGGAATGGCAGTGGGCAACTGGGGTAGGGCTGCTTGAATATCATACTGGCTGATATGGGGTTGGGGGACAACATCGTCACTAAATGCAGCACTAGAGGTATCGGGAGCGGTGAGGGCGGGGCCGAGGCTGGGGACAATCAGGAGCGATCGCCCCCGATCAAATTGCACCGTACCGGGAAAGCCGACAATCCGTAGTTCCATACTGGTGCGACCATCAGGCCGGATGCGCTTAAAGGCGATCAGTTGCCAGCGATCGCCCCGTTGATCCTGAATCGCTTGCCGCGATTGGTAGACCACTTGACCGGGGATTTCCTCTAGTTGTCGAATGGCTGCCGCTGCATGGGGTGTAGGCAACATAACGCAGAGGATACACCATCCCATCAAGGCCGTTGCCGCCAATAAAGAGGTGATTTTACGGATGTGATGAATCATTACTTCCAAAGATCCTCGAACTAAATAACATGGATTCTCAGTGAGATGCTTTACAAACTCAATTAACTATATTGCCATTTAGTTGTATAAAGTTTTGCCGATAAAGGCAACCTTTGATCACGGCACTTTGTTTCAGTTGATTAATTGGAGATAATTTCCATGTTTAGCAATGTTGGTAGTCTCGATCGCATCGTTCGTTTAGCCTTAGCCTCAGTTCTTTTTTATTTTGGCCTGATGGTCTATGGTGGCACCGCCCTCGGCATTGGGTTACTGGTAGCCGGAACGATGGCCACGGTGTCTGGAGTGGTTGGTTTTTGCGGACTTTATCG
>JAYKIC010000013.1:0-3552 GCA_035284985.1 Leptolyngbyaceae cyanobacterium | reverse complement strand
AGATCCGGTACCTCGAAGGGCGATGGACATTGAATCATCCCTGAATCTGATTGTTGACACTGATCGGAGTCTACCCGAAACCAGTCTGGATGCTGATTCAGCAAATCAGAAGCAAATCCCGTATGGTTCACTACCACATCTAAAATGTAGCGAATATTATGGTCATCCAAGGTTTGCAGCAGGTCCGTAAATTCTTCATCCGTACCCAGGCGGGGTTCAATGGGTCCGGTGTAGGGATCGCGGTAGTTGGGCCAGTATCCGTGAAAGCCACATCCTACTCCCGCAACGGGTTCAGGTACTTGCTCGTAGATGGGGGTACTCCAAACCGTTGTCACCCCTAAATCTTTGAGGTAATCCACATGTTGTTTGAGTCCAGCAAAATCTCCCCCATGAAACATCCGATTCCAATCAGCATAGGGACAATCGATGTCAACGGCATGGTCGTTATCGGGGTTGCCATTGGCAAAGCGATCGGGAATTAATAAGTAAATAATTTGCTTGCGCCACACCAGCGGATCAGCCTTGGCGAAGGCGGGTGGACTCCAATGCGTTAGCCCAATGATGATACAAAGCAGCCCAAGCCAAAATATGCTCAAAAGTCGTGTCATTGCCGAGTTGTCATCCTGGGGAGGGAACTATTCGGCACAATTATTACAGAAATGCGGTGTGTTGGATGAGTAATCCAATGGAGCCTTTACCAATAGCAATACTTAACCGTCACCGCAGAAACTAAGGTTCGTAGCGACAGGCGATCGCCTTCAGTACCTTCAGAATCAGCGCTGCGTCTACTTTTTCAGTATATTCTCTGGAAAATTCAACCTGGAGAACAGGCATATCAGTTTCCAGCCCACTAACCACGGCCCGGACAAACGTCTAGCTATCGGCAATGGTATAGCAGCCAAAGATTTCCTGAGGATCTCGCTGATTTTGCTGCCAGTTAAGCCATGCCGCCGCTAACAGTTGACCGTAAAGTTGCACCGTTGGATTTTGGCCTTCTATGCCTCGTTTTGTTTCCAGCACAACGAGATAGGGCGATCGCACTCGTCCGCCGACACTTTTGCCCAACACCCCATCGGCAATGCCATCTAATTCAAATCGCGGGTACACGGCATTCAAACTCACTTCTCCCCAGGCTCTGATGCTACCCCGTTCTGCCAACATCAGTAATGGGTAAATAGCCCTAGCCCAAATGGTCGCTTCATTCATCAAATGAACAGGTTCATTCACAATACTATTTTGAATGGCTTGAACCCGATGCTGTTCCATCTCGGTTAAGGCCATGTCGTCAACCTGAGTCCAAGGGTGAGTTGTGCCGTCTTGCTCCTCTAGGCGAACAAACTGCCTCAAACTCTTAAAGGACAGGGAAGCAAATGTGAGCTTGCTCATAATGTTGAAATCCAGCGATTTTCCGTGGTTTGGTGAGCAGGATGGGGGATGGTCATATTTTAGGCGATCGCTAGCCCCTTTTAGGCGATCGCTAGCCTTGACAAATTCTGCCGCTACCATGAACTATCACCATTTGGAAAAACTGATGTTATCCAGAAATTATTCAAAAGGTCAAATTCCCCACAAAACAACATAAAAAGAAACGTTAAAAATAAAATAGAAATAAAATTACATGTTTCGTACAGTTTTGTAGAATACAGCGGGGAAACAAATATGGTCGCTACTGCACCACACATTCGTCACGAGCAACCCCAATCTTGGGAAAGTCAAGCTGAGTTCCAAGACTACATGTCCGCCGTTAATCCGGTGATGCCGGAGATTGGGGTGGAAGCCTTTCCTCCAAGTCTCTATCAGTCGGGTGCTAGTCGGGTGATTCCCTTAGATATCTCCGCCAGCTTGCAAACCCCCTATCCTTGCACTAGTCCTAATTTGCTCGCCAGCTTTATTCGCATCAATGGGGGGGATGTGATGCCTCTCACCGTGGCCGCCACCTCCCACATGTTCTATATCATCAGCGGTCGAGGTGAGTCTCACTGTCAATTCGATGGTCAGTCCGCCACCATTGCCTGGAAAACAGGAGATTTGATCACGATGCCGATGGTGAGCGAGTTGCATCACCATGCCAGCACCGATACGGCGATGTACTGGGTTTGTGATGCCCCCCTGTTGCAATATCTAGGGGTTACGCCCAATGGGGCACGGTTTCAGCCTGTGTTGTACACCCAAGAACGGTTGAACGCAGAATTACAGCAGGCAAGGACCGCCAATGGGAATGCTAACCGGAATGGGATTTTGCTCTCAAATCCCAACTTTCCCCAAACCATGACCCTGACCCATACCCTGTGGTCCCTCTACAATGCCCTCCCTGCGGGGGTGGTGCAAAAGCCCCATCGCCATAATTCGGTAGCGATCGACTACTGTGTAGCGGCGGGACCAGATACCTACACCTTGATTGGCAAGGACGTTGATGATCAGGGCAACATTATCAACCCCGTGAAAGCCCCTTGGGTACCGGGAGCGGTCTTTATTACGCCACCGGGATATTGGCATTCCCATCATAATGAGTCGGATATGGATGCGATCGTGTTACCGATTCAGGATGCGGGGCTGTTGACCAATATGCAAATTCTGGATTTCCAGTACATTCCCTAATCGGGCCTCGGTGTACACACATCTCTGATTAAAGTCCAAAACTCGACTTACCCCCCTTAATCCCCCTACGCCCTCCGGGCACGCTTCGCGAAAGCAAAGGGGGGAAACTCCGGTCCTCCCACTTAGCATTGGCGCAGCCTGTTCGGAGAACGTAGGGGAGTTAGAGGGGGTGGTTCGACTGGTGTGTACACGGTAGCTCCCCAAAGAGAAGGGTGGCAACGATTAGGTCGAATCATTATGGGCTAGAACTAGAGGGCTACTGGGTACTAATCGTCTGAATTTTCCAGCGTCCGTCATCTCGAACGAGACCGTACACAACCGTGAGGGGGCTATTATAAGACTGACTTTCATCCACCTCACCCCCTTTGTAAAACTTGCCAACTTCGGTAATTTCAACCGTAACAGTGGCAACATCAGGAGAGTCTTCAGACCAGATGACCTCATCCACCGTTAATACTGGATAGCTGTAGGTCAAGTGAAAGTCATTTTGTTCAGCATTGGTCACTTGGTTTTGCCAACTCGTAAGGGGCGCACCCAGCAAAACATCGGTTAACAGACTCGGATCATGATCCGGTCCCATGGCCGTTTGCTTCGCATCCAACCACGATCGAATCACAGCCTCCGCAGACGCTTGGGTCAATTCGCCCTCGGCTTCGTTGGCCAATGGTGATGTCGGGATTGGATCAGGAATGGGCACTGGAGCTTGGTTGAGTTGCAGTTCAAGTTGCTCCCCTGGTAGGAGGGGTGGCCGAGTGACTTGGCTAATCCAAGCATAGATCCGGCTGGCAATCAGCCACATAATTAAGAGACCAACAACTCCTAAGGCTGCCAGGAGCAGTAGTCGATCGATCCGTGGACCGGATTGTCCTCGGTGGCGGGGGGTAAGGGTGGTGCCATAGGGAACAGACTGTTGATTAGGGGCCAGACCTGGCGTGTCCCCTCTCGTTGCGGTTG
>JAYKIC010000012.1:0-8905 GCA_035284985.1 Leptolyngbyaceae cyanobacterium | reverse complement strand
ATAATCGGGGCATTGGTGACATCGATGACTCAAAGTCGCAGCGCCCTAGGCAAAACTGACCGATGTCGATTTAGTTATCCACACACTCCAATCCTTGTGGGTTATTGTTCTGAATATAGTTCTGAATATAGTTCCACCCAAACCTTAGGTCTATGGCACGACTCAATCCGCATACGCTACAAATGCAAATTACCCGAATGTTTGAACAGGGGCAGGCCATCTTTGCGACCACGAAGGTTCAGGATTGGCTCAAGGAACGGGGGGAAGATCCGGGGGTATATACCATCACCTTTCATGAGGAACCTGCGCCGCCCCAATCCGGGCTAGTGAAGATGATCACCATTGAACTGGGGCGTAATGATGGTGAAGTGGTGGATGAATGGCTCCAGGCTGAGGTGAATCGCCATGCTTAGGCTGCTGAACAGCCTTGGACTGGGGGTGAAATCTCGGTAAAGGGTGGCTGTTGAGGTGGGGGTGGGGGCGATCGCTTTACCCGGTTCGCCTGATTACGAGATAATAGGAAACGATGTCTGTTCTACGGTGCTATGCAATCTCCTGTTGTCTCATCCACTTTTTTTCTAACCCTATTGATGATGATTGGGTTGGTATTTTTTATTCGGGCATCCACTAAAGAGCGGATTGAGGTGGTGCGGTTGGCGATCGCCCAATCCCCCGAAACCGCTATTGACCAGCTCCAGCAATATTTCCAACAGCGGTCCTATTACCTCGTCGAAACAGACTTAGCCAAAAATAAGCAAGTATTCGAGGGTTTAGTGCGTCCCAGCCTCTTTCTAGCCCTATTACTCTTTTTTCTAGCCGCCATTGGGTGTCTGTGTTTGGGGTTAGTCTTATCCCTTTTGCTGCCAGACTGGAATCCATTTGTGTGGGTCGTGATTCTCTTGGCACCAGCTGCCAGTGTATTTTATTGGAAAAAGTCCAATCGCCTGGAACAGGTGTCTTTTAAAGTTGAAGCCTTGAGCGCTGAATCAGTAATGGTAGAGTTATTTCCATCTGCATCAGGGGATGATACCGTACAATCAAACCGAGACGGAAGTTGCATCACGGTGATGGGACATCGGGACGAATTAGCCTGCTTACAAGATGCACTGAAGCAAAAGGCGATCGCATTTCGGCCATTAGATTAAGCATCTGGGGCATGAAAAAGAGTTCAGCATATTCTATTTCTGTTGATTAGAACGGTTTAAGGCAAAAGCCCATGGGTAAAAAGGCTGGACTCCAGTTGAGGCGTTATATAATGGCCGTAACCGCTTGGTGGATACGGGCCTATCGCCATCCCGACTATGCGGAATGGCAACGCAAGTTTATGGCTAAGCGCCTGTTGCTAGGGTTACAAGTCGCAGTGATTGCCTATCTGAGCTTTATCTTTCTGCGATTTACGCAAAGTTATGGCGCTCGAACCAATGCTGACACGGCATGGCTAGCAATGGCCTCGCTCGCTGAAGTAGTCATGATAGTCTGCATTTGCGTTCTGAGAACGCCATGGGGCCAACGCCATCCGGGGCGCATTTTTATCATTGCCTCCTGGTCCCTAACCTTATTAGAGCAAGGCTTAGCAACCCTGGAAGGGGTAGCCTCTAACGCTGAATACTTATGGACATTGACCTTTTTGGTGCAAGCAACCCTAATTCCAGTACGTTGGCCCCTGCACTTAATCTCCCAGCTAGGGGTTTTAGCCTACTACTATGGGGTCAATACCCTGCTAGGAGTAAACCCTATAACCCATGACTTATGGGAACTGCGTCCAACACTGTACATCATTTGGTTCTGTTCAATTTGTAATATCTCAGTGGCTCTCTACGAAACATTGAAGTATACAGAGCTGGGGGCACAACGGGCACTCCACCGGGAGAAAGAGCGATCGGAACAGCTTCTGCTCAACATTTTGCCAGAAAGCATTGCCAAGCAGTTAATGACACAGCATGAAACAGCGAGGCCATTATCGTCCCTGGATGGTTTGAATTATCCCCAGGAATTAATTGCGGACCATTTTGCCGATGCGACCATTTTATTCGCCGATATCGTTGGCTTTACCCAACTGTCCTCCCGCGTTCCCGCTGAAGAGGTGGTGGGGATTCTCAATAATATTTTTTCGGAGTTTGATGCCTTGGCGGAGGAACATCAACTGGAAAAAATTAAGACCATTGGCGATGCTTATATGGTGGTGGGGGGTTTACCGATTGAGCACCCGGCCCACGATCATGTGGCGGCGATCGCCAACATGGCCCTGGATATGCAAAAGGCAATGGCCACCTTCAGCGAATATTACAACCGACCGTTGCGAATTCGGATTGGCATCAACACGGGTCCGGTGGTGGCTGGCGTGATAGGGCGCAAGAAATTTATCTATGATTTGTGGGGCGATGCGGTTAACTTGGCGAGTCGGATGGAGTCCCAAGGACAGCCCGATAGTATTCAAGTCACCCAGACTGTCTATGAACGGTTGCGCGATCGCTATGTCCTGGAAGCACGGGGAATTGTACCCATTAAAGGGAAGGGGGATTTGATCACCTATTGGTTACTCGCCAGAAAATAATGGTGGGCGCAAATTGATTGCAAGTATTCAGAGGTGCCCCAGTCTCCAGTGTGGTCTAGAAAGGGCGATCGCTCTGGTGCAGACCAACTCAATGGCAGACTTCCTGCCACCAACAAACCTGTTTCAGCGTGGAATTTCAAGAGACGTTCGGCTCCGGGATAGAGGGCGATCGCTGGATCTCCGTCCCAAATCACCTCAGCCCGTCCTGTCAGGTAAAGCAAATTGCCCTGTTCAAAATCGATGAACAGTAGCCCAGCACGGGGATTGAATTCAATATTGCCAAAGGTATTGAAATGGCAATTGCCTGCAAAGTCGGGAAGGGTGAGCGTGTTGCCCTCAATCCCCACAAAGCCCGGTTTACCGCCCCGGTGGGACACATCAACCCCTTTAGCAACTCCGGCGGATTTATCCAGGTAGGCAGTAGCGATAAAGAGCGTGTCCGCAGCGGCAATCATGGCCCGTTCCCTGTCTCCTAAGGTCGTGAGGGGATGCACAGGCTTAACCGCCGTTGGATCAAAATTTTCCAGATCAAACTGTCGAGCCTGGATGTATTTGGGACAGTTGCCAAAGGTTTGCCCCACCGCCACGGAAAAGCCATCGGGGGCGATCGCGCTCACCACCCCATTCACCCGATTGCGGCGGCGAGTGTGAAGTTCGATACCGAGAAAGCCAATGTCGGTGCCCTCAACCAAGTTATCAACAAGGGGATCGCCAAAGAGAGGCTGGGCGGCAATGTGAAGGGTGCGATCGCTCGGTGTGGAAATAAACCCCGATTCCCCCACTAAAATTGAGGCCCAGGGATTTCCCGCTGTATCCACCGTTCCCACCAGAAAATAGGAAAGCTGGGCGTAGAATTGACGGTGCTGCTCCGGGAGAAAGTCGCGGATCATTCGCCGCCCAAAGGTTTCCATGCGATCGCGCCCCCCCAGCCTGGTCTGGATTGCCTGTTCACCGGGATGAAAGGGGGACTCGTCTTTTTGCCAACCGGGAATCGCCATTGTCAAACCTCCTGAGGGTAATGAGAGTCAAATCTCTGCTTCCTAGCATCTCGCTGGGAAGCACTGCCAGAGGCGGAGCCTCTGGTTGAACGGGAGCCAGAGGCTCCTACAGGGATTCCCCGCCAGAGGAGGGAACCAGGGATACAGAACAGTCGTCGATCAAATCTGTTGGAATGACGAAAACTTCCGATCGCGCTTAGCTGACAAGCGCAATCAACTCCATGCGAATGCCACTGGGAATATAAAACATCATGTGTTGGCTAGGCCCACCCCCCAATGGTTCGGGCGCAAATTCGATTGCAACCCCCTCGGTATTTTTCAATTTTTCATGCAAAGCGTTGAGGGTTTCAACTCCATCCACTTTGAGGGCAAAGTGGTGCAATCCGATATTGGTTTTCCGATCAAAGGGGGTGGCGCTTGTCGGATCGGTAGCTTGCCAGAGCGTCAGCATCGTTGTGCCATCGGACAGGAAGTAAGCGGGGTAAGCGGGGACCGTGCCCACTTGGTTGAATTCCAGCACATTGACGAAAAAGTCACGAGTTGCGTCAATATTGGGAACAGTCAAACCTAGATGGTGGATACCTTGAGTAATAGCCATGATAGTTGTCTCCTTTTTTCGTAAGTGGGTGAGTGGGTGAGTGGGTGAGTGGGTGGACTATGCGGCGTTGGCTGTGGTCGCTCGGCGGCGGGTGCCTTCAGTGCGGCGGATGTCGCGCCAGATTTGGGTGGCGGCGTTCGCTCCATCAGCGGCGGCGATCGCCACTTGGTTCAGGCCCACTTTCAAATCGCCAATAGCAAAGATACGGGGGTGGGAGGTGCGATTCATGCGGTCCGTCACCAGGTTGCCCCCTTGATAGTCCAGATCGATGCCGTTGAGGTAAGCGGCGTGGTATTTCGATCCCATTGAAATCAGTCCCGCATCCAGTTCCACGGTGGACCCATCCTGTAGCTCAACGCCTGACATCTGATGATTTTTGCCCAGGAATTGCTGAATCGGTTGCTCATTGATGGTATAGCCTGCGGTGATGAGGCGATCGCGCAATTCTTCCCCCACCGCAAACGCTCCATTGGTAAACAAGGTGATGTGGGGCGTAAACCAGCCCAAGGGAAACGCCACTTGCAAGTTGTTTTCATTGCTAGCGAATACCCCCACTCGCTGATCCCGCATTTCGTAACCATCACAAATTAAACAAACGTGCAAGTTGTGACCAGCATAGTCGAACACATTTTTCATATCCGCCAACTGGGGCAGATGGTCAATGATGCCGCTAGCGGCAATCAGATAGCGACTCCGAAAAACTTCATAGGTGGGGTTGTTGCGCCCGATCCGAACTTTTACCGCAAAGGTTTCCCCCTCATCCAGCACCTCTTCCACAAAGGCATTTAGATAGTCACCTTCAAGGTCAAGATAGTGGTTTTTCCCTTGCTTCAGCACCTCCCGACCGGGAGTATCCGGGGGCAAACCTAGATAGTTATGCAATTCCTGCATCCAAAAAGAGCGAGCCTTGCCCTTGTCGATGATCAACGTGGAGAGCAAATAGCGCTGGAGATAGATTCCGGCTGAGAGTCCAGCGGCACCGCCACCCACGACGAGTACGTCATAAACCTGGGCAGTGCGTTGATTCAGCGCTTGTTTCGTCAGTTGCATAGGCACATCCTAGGAACCTAAAGAACTATATTTTTGAATTGTTTTTTTGTACCGATCGCTCGGTTCATACTTTTACTGTACCGAACGTTTGGTATAATGTCAACAGTCGAGTTCAAAACTAACTGGCATGACCAAAGAAGCGTGTATTCCCTGTTTGTTCTCTGTATTTCGCCAATATGGTTACGATGGTGCGACCCTAGCCAAGCTTTCAGCCGCCACTGGATTGGGGAAAGCAAGCCTTTACCACCACTTTCCCGGTGGCAAAGATGACATGGTGAACGCGGTGCTGGGGTATGCCGAAAACTGGTTACAGGAAAATGTGCTACAACTGCTGGCGAGTGAGGGGAGTCCCCAGGAGCGGTTGCAGAACATGTGCGATCGCGTCAACGACCTCTACGGCGGCGGCACCCAGCCCTGCTTACTGGCCATTTTGCAAGCGGGAACAGGCCGCAGTGTGTTCCACGACGACATCAAAGGGGCATTAACCGCCTGGATAGGGGCGATCGCCACCGTCCTGGGTGAAGCGGGAATAGAACCGTCAATGGCCCAACAGCTTAGTGAAGATGCCCTGATCGCCATTCAAGGGGCATTGATGGTTTCCCAAGCCCTGGATAACCCCAGGATCTTCCAGCGAACCTTGCAGATGTTGCCGCAGCAATTATCCTAATGCCACCCCAGGCTAGTTTTCGTTAGTTCACAACAATGGTCTTTGCTGGGATAGTAGTACTTTCAATCACCACCCCCTTTTCAACCAGGCGATAAAAGCCAGGATCGATGCAATAAACGAATCAAACCCATGCACTTCAAAAGCAAAATATCGTTTTTTGTATAATAAAGCACAAAAAGCGATTCATCATCTTGCGTAGACTTAACATTACTTATTAACGGTACTGTTCAACTCACAGTACAAAAGATAAAAATATGCTTCTGATTGGTCTAACTTCTTGAATGCAAAAGTGAGGTTTTCCCTACGGATAGGTTAAAGCAGAAAGAGAGCTTACTTGTTTAGGGTAAAAAAACAAGGTCTTAGCGATCGCGATTAACTAGGTTTCTCTACGGATTGACTGTTCAAAACCAGGAAGAAACTAGTCCATCAGCGAAAGCCATCTTTTCTAAAGGGATTTGGGTATTTCTCAAGATTAAAATGCAGATTCGCCAGAGAATACCCCGTCAGTATTCAACGGTTGAAAATCTGCATCCTCGTTGATTATTAACGTAACCGAGGTCAGTTTTAAGCATCAATTTGTAGCCAATAGAGATGGAATATAGTGCCCCATCTCATATCGCTGCAAAGGCAAATTTTACGTGTAGCCAATAGCTCGACAACAGCCTTTCACGTCATCTGAAAGACTTTTGTTTTGCAATGTTACATCAAGATTTGAGATAGCTAAATGGCATCGTTTGCGTAGCTGTCCTTCATTATTTTTGGTTTTGAGGTTTATATGTCTAAGCTTTCTCGTCGTAAGTTTTTAACCACAGCTGCGGCCACTGGTGCCACCACGGTATTTATCCACGCTTGTAGTAGCTCACAGCCAACGGCTGAAGCTCCCGCAGAAGCTCCAACAGAAGAAACAACCGCCACTCCGGCCCCCGGCCCCGTTGGTTCAATTGAAACACCTGAAGTAACAGGAGCCAAGCTAGGTTTTATTGCTCTAACCGACTCTGCGCCCCTGATTGTGGCGAAAGAAAAGGGGATTTTTGCTAAGTATGGGATGCCTGATGTCGAAGTCCTGAAACAAGCCTCTTGGGGGGCAACCCGTGACAATATCGTATTGGGTTCCACAGGGGGCGGCATTGACGGTGCCCACATTCTCACACCCATGCCCTACTTGATCAGTACAGGCAAAGTAACGGATGGCAAACCTGTACCGATGTATATCTTGGCTCGCTTAAACGTCAACGGCCAAGGTATCCTCCTATCCAATACTTACAAAGATTTGAATGTTGCTCTCGATAGCGCTCCCCTCAAGGAAGCCTTTGCCCAGCAGAAAGCATCTGGCAAAGAAATGAAGGTGGCCATGACCTTCCCCGGCGGCACCCACGACCTATGGATTCGCTACTGGCTGGCCGCTGGTGGCATTAACCCCGATACTGATGTGTCCACTATTGTTGTACCACCACCGCAGATGGTGGCAAACCTCAAGGTCGATGCGATGGAAGCGTTCTGCGTAGGGGAACCCTGGCCATTGCAGACGGTTAACCAGCAGATAGGCTACGGGGCCATCACCACAGGCGAACTCTGGAAAGACCATCCCGAAAAGGCATTTGCCATGCGGGCAGACTGGGTTGATCAGAATCCTAAAGCCGCTAAGGCGCTAACGATGGCCGTACAAGAAGCCCAAATCTGGTGCGATGCCCCGGAAAATAAAGAAGAAATGTGCAACATTCTGGCTAAGCGCGAGTGGTTTAAGGTACCTGTCACCGATATTCTGGATCGGTCTAAAGGCATATTTGACTTTGGGAATGGACGTACGTTAGACGACACCGAACTAATGCAGACCTACTGGGATCGCAATGCCTCCTACCCCTTCAAGAGCCATGATCTTTGGTTCCTGACGGAAGATATCCGTTGGGGTTACTTTGAGCCTGATCTCGATACCAAGACTCTGATTGATCAGGTCAACCGGGAAGATCTCTGGCAGGAAGCGGCTAAGGCCATCGGACAAGAAGCCGCCATTCCCAAGAGTACGTCGAGAGGGGTAGAAACCTTCTTTGATGGAGTCAAGTTTGATCCTGAAGATCCGATGGCTTATCTGAAGTCCCTCTCGATCAAGAAGGTTCAAGTTTAATCAGGGTCGTCTAACCTTCGCCCTCAATTCCTCTCCTCTGTAGACGCAAGTCGAACCAACCCCCTCTAACTCCCCCTTGGCAAGGGGGAGGACCGGAGGCGGAGGGGTAATGTGCCGTAACCGTAGCTCAAGGAATTGGTATTACTAGCTCTAGATTTTTTCTTTCAATCACCTGTCTGTATTAATTTCCTTCTATACCAAGGTTTTCCATCATGGCCACGACTCCTTATTACCGCCGCCGCCGTTCCAAGGGTGGCTTCAAGGTTCCTGCTAAATTGGCAAAAGCCAGTCGCTTGATGACTTCGCTGATTGCCCTGCTCATCTTTCTGATGGTGTGGCAAGGGCTATCTATGACCCCGATCGCCACTTTGCCTGGTCCCATTCAAGTCTTGCGCGACACTTGGCCTTTGATTATCGATCCATTTTTTGACAATGGTGGCACTGATAAGGGGTTGTTTTGGCAGATTTTGGCCAGTTTGCAACGGGTGGCGATCGGGTTTTTGCTGTCGGCGGTGGTGGGTATTGCGGTGGGGATGGCGATCGGGAGTAGCCGTCTCATTTACGATGCCCTCGATCCAATTTTCCAAGTTTTGCGAACCGTGCCCCCTTTGGCTTGGTTGCCTATCTCCCTGGCCGCGTTTCAAAACAGTGAACCATCGGCGATTTTTGTGATCTTCATCACCGCCATTTGGCCCATTATCATCAATACGGCGGTGGGGGTTCAACAGTTACCTCAAGATTACAAAAACGTGGCGCGAGTCTTACAACTTTCTCGTCAAAAGTACTTTACCGATGTGCTGTTTCCGGCGACGGTGCCCTATGTGTTCACTGGTTTGCGGATTGGCATTGGGTTATCCTGGCTGGCGATTGTCGCTGCTGAGATGCTGATTGGCGGGGTGGGCATCGGCGTCTTTAT
>JAYKIC010000011.1:0-3338 GCA_035284985.1 Leptolyngbyaceae cyanobacterium | reverse complement strand
GGGTTGGCATCAGCCTTGAGGATGACATCTTTAACAATCCAACCTGCTGCAATTAAAAAAGCTAGGGATAAACCCATATTGATGATTGATTTCATGATGAAGTACCTTTGGTATGGATAATGGCGATCGCTCAAAAAACTCGTGCTGGTGGGTTCGAGTCCTTTGAGCCAGAAATCGAAAGCATTGAGATGCGTTACCCTGCGGCGTTGTTTACCATAGATGGTCCCTCTTCTATTATAGATTAGCGATAAATTTGCGGTTCGCCGTTGGCCAACCATGGGGGGTGGATCATCAAGACTACAGGGTATACCCTGGATTAGGACTACCTCTCAGATAATCCATACATGGAGTTCAGCCAAAACTCAGGTTGAACCATCAGAATGTTGGGGTGAGCGTCATTTGGGGGATGAAGGATTATGCGAGGGACTATGGTTGCGGCACTGCTACCGCTAGTAGTGGTTTTGGCTAGTTGCACGACTCCGATTGTCGGTAATACTCCGTTAGGGTCTCAACAGGTGGGAGATGGGGCGATCGCCCCCTACGACCTTGACCTATATGCCGAGGTGCTGAGTACCTACGTGGATGAAGCCGGATGGGTTGACTACCAGGGACTTCAGGCCAATCGAACTGGGTTAGATCAGTTCAATGCCTCCTTAAATGCCGTATCCCCGGAAACCTATGCCGATTGGGATGAAGCGGCGCAAATTGCTTTTTTAGTCAATGCCTACAATTCCCTAACGTTGCAGTCTATTATTGACGAAGAACTGCTCAAGTCTAGTATTCGTGACATCCCAGGGGTGTGGCGGGTTCGTCGCCACGCGATTTTAGGGGATACCCTGACCCTGGATGCCATTGAACACGATATTTTGCGGAAAGATTTTAATGAACCCCGGATTCATGCGGCTCTGGTTTGTGCTGCTCGTAGTTGTCCACCGCTCCGCCCCGAACCCTATACCGGAGAATCGCTGGATCAGCAACTGGATGACCAAGTTGGGACGTGGCTAGCGAGCGACGTAGGGCTGGTCATTGATCCGGATAATGGCACCGTATCCGTTTCAGCGATCTTCGACTGGTTCGGGGATGACTGGACGACCACTTACAGCCCTGAGTCCGGTTTTACGGGGTCGGAGGTGCAAAAAGCGGTGCTGAACTTTATCAGCGGGTATTTGGACCCAGAAGCCGCAGCATACTTGCAACAGGGCGATTATCAGTTGACCTATCTTGACTATGACTGGTCGTTGAATCAGCAATAATTTGGGATAAGGGAGGCTATTGCAACTGTACTAGGATCTGGTGATCCTGTAGCCTTTCCTGGGTCAGGAGATCGTCCACGGTGACTCGGAGGTAGCGATCGCCATCCACTTGAAACAACAGCTTAATGCGATCGCTACCCGGCGAACCAGGAGGATTGAGCGTTGCCAAACTGCGGGCACCATCCCGATCATTGAGGGGTTGGATGCTGACCCCGCTGCTGTTGGTTTTGGTAATCAATTGATCCCCCTCAAAATAGACCTCCGTGCGATTGGTGGTTTCACCCAATTCACCAATGATCAATTCAATGCTGGGCTGATTCTCCACCGATGCGCCCAACAGTAATTCCACTGGGGTATCCATGGGATAGTACTGACCGGAGCGAATAATCGGGTGCCAATCATGGCGTTTAGTCCGGCGATTCCAGTAGCGAATGCCATAGCCGTGATAGAGAAAATCCTTAACCTCAATGCCTTGATTCAGTTGGAGCGCCCCGGAGGCGATCGCCTCAAACGGTTTGTCCGATTTGATTTTTTCCGGTGGAAAGTACTGCTGTAGCCAGGTCGTCACAGCCGGAATTCGGGCGGTTCCCCCCACCAATAACACCGCATCAATATCGTCCCGAAACACCCCCTGTTGCTGGGCCTGTCGGAGCACCGTGGTCATGGACTCGTCCAGGCGCTCAAAAAACTGATGGTCAGTGAGAATTTGTTGGAAGCGATCGCGATCCAGGGTTAACTCATAGCTTTCAAAGGTTTCGTCATTAAAGTAAACCTCAGTGGCCGTTGCTTGTTCAGATAGCTGAATCTTGAGCCGTTCCGCCAACCGTAAGGTCAGGGATGATAACGGCAAGCCCTGGGTATCGGTGAAATATTGCACCAACCACTGATCCAAATCTGCCCCACCCAAATTTTGTCCGGTCTTGGCTAATATCTGTGCTGTTTGATTGCGTTGGGCCATATTGTCCGCCATATTGGTTTGGCCCCACTTGAGAATAAACCCCAGGGGATTGGGCTGAGGCCGATTTTCCGTGCGGGGAGCGGTTGCCCCTTCCCGGCGCATCAGGGAAAAATCCAGGGTGCCCCCGCCAAAATCGACCACTAGCAACAACCCATCATCCCCGGTGCCATAGCCCAAAGCGGCGGCGGTGGGTTCGTCCAGCATTCGGATTTGATTGATGTTAAGGGACTGGCTAATTTGGCCCAGCCAATTGCGGTAGGTTTCAAAGCTATCCACAGGTACGGTAAAGATCAGGGAATCCACTGATCCTTCCGTTTGAATCAAGGTTTGAATCAGACTAGATAGAAACCATTGACCCACCTGCTCAAAGGCCACCGCTTGCCCGTCGATTTCAGGCACAAACCCTTGTACCGGGATACCAATGCCCCGTTTGATATTGCGAAAAAATCGCGGCTCGGTACTGAGATCAAGGCCGCGATCGCGCACCTGTTGTCCCCCGGTTATTTGCCCCGTCGTTGCATCATCTACGTAGACCAAACTAGGAATGATGGGGGGATTATTGCCCAGTTGTAGAGACCACTGGGGCAGGGCCAATGTTTCCGCCACTTGAGTGACCGGATTCCACCGAGTAATCACGGTGTTACTCGTACCAAAATCAATCGCATAGGACGATGCTTCACCCATAGAACTTTTCCGACCATCACCAATAACAGCTACGTTTGGGATGAACCATGAAAATAGAGGGCTGGGGGTACGCGCTTTCTTTCACGATTCAATTGATTCCTTCTGGGTTTTTTCCGAATAGGTGTTTCTGTCTCTCTTCCGCCTGTTTCCGTCCGGATACGGGGTCTCAATCGAGAAAAGTGGAATACACACTCAAAAGGATTATGACCCATGAAGTTTCTTCCCTTTCTAGTTTTACCGTGCTTTTTGACTCTGGGTGTAACCCCTTTCACCTCCGCATTCACTGCTAGTGAAAGTACTTTGTCTGAATCCGCCCATTCCTCCGTGACGCTGAGTGCATCCAGATCTTCCGATGCCACCGCTCGTCGGGGTAGTGGCCGTCGTGAAATTTTAGCCCAGACTGTTGTCGTTCACACTGCTCTGTAACGATCTACCTTCGGGAT
>JAYKIC010000010.1:0-4040 GCA_035284985.1 Leptolyngbyaceae cyanobacterium | reverse complement strand
CAAGGGCTGTTCCCCCCGTAATCGCCGCTTCCACTTCCATCAAATCCAGTTCCCCATCCCCATCCACACTGAGATAGGTGACACGGTATCCTTTCTTTTCCAGGTGCTTGCACACATTCAGGATGGCCGGATGTTCAACAGCCGTGGTGACGATGTGACGCTTATCGGGCTGGGCTGCCAATGCTGCATGAATCGCCGCATTATTGCCTTCACTGCCGCAACTGGTGAATACGATTTCCGTATCTTCCGCACCGATTAACTGGGCAACTTGCGATCGCGCATCCCTCACCGCTTGTCCCACCTGTCCACCAAAACTGTGCATGGACGATGGATTACCGTAAAAGTCCCGCAGGTAAGGCATCATCGCATCGATAACCTCAGGGGCAACTTGAGTGGTCGCATTGTTATCCAAATAAATCACGGTCATAGTTTAGCTCCAGGGTGCTTGGGTGGGTGAGTTGGAGAGTGGGTGAGTTTTGAAGTCTGGGCCTAGCTCCCCTCGCCCTCTGGGAGAGGGACTGGGGGTGAGGGTCAAACCGCAGAAGTCAGTCCGTCATTGTTGTATAGTTCAGCTAACTTACTGGAATAGGAATCGAACCAATCGTGCCAATATTCAGAGGTTTGGGAGAGTTTGAGGCGTTTAACTAAAGCGTTGTACTGGGTAAACCAGGATTCCCAATATCCACCACCGGATACTAATTGGGCATTAGCACGGGCCATTGCCCCTTCAAACCAAAACTCGCAACCATTATTAGTGGGGCAGACCGCCCAGCATTGGGCGACCGTGTAAAATGTTTCGCAACCGTTGCACTGACTGGGATTAATCGAGTAATGTTGGCCGTTGGCTTGAATGGCATCCGTAGGGCAGCTTGTACGGCAGCGATCGCATCCAATACATTGACTCGTAATGGTGTAAGGCATGGCGTTAGCTCCAGTGATGAATAGGGATTTCTAGTACGCTAAATCATTAGGGCTTCGTTCATGATTCGGTCGTTATTCATTCGGGATTAGGAAGTAGGTTAGGCTGAAGGAACGTGGGGATTACCAAAAATCCAGCAGTACAACTCAACAAAGACTGAATGGATTACGTCAGCCCCAGCCCAACCTAGGCAACTACGCAGTAACAGGCGCTAGAACGGTGGTGTTGTAATACTCCCGCGCTACTTTTTCAATCACATCGTAAGCTTCAACCACTTCAACCCCTGCCGCTTTCAACTTTTGTTGGGGGCAAGGACCAATCTTGGAAGCCAACACCGCCTTGCAATCGGCAACGGACTTAATGATGCCCTCAAGCATGGCATCTTCGCCGTAACCCCCTTGGCAATAGTTGTCAATCTTACGGTGGCCCACGAAACGAACACTATTGGCATCCACTTCATAAATCATGAACTCCTTGGCATGACCGAAGTGCTGGTTCACAATACCGCCTCCCTTCGTAGCCACCGCCACCAAAACACTGGGTGCATCCGCAGGAGCGTTGGTACCCGTCGATTGCTCTGCTTTGACCGCCTCAATATTGGCCTTGGCCTCAGCAATCCTGGCATGGACTTCCTGCCGCTTTTCCACACTGTAATCAGCGGTCATTTCCATGAACTTGGTCTTGGTGAATTCCTGACTGCGGTCTTCACCCAGCAGACCCACGGCATCAGCCCGACATTGGCGGCAGTGGCGCATCATCTTCATATTGCCGGAACACTTGTCTTGAACTGCCTTCAGTTCCTTGGGCTTAGGACCACGCTGACCGTTCAGACCAAAGTACGTGCCGTGTTCCGGGGCCGAAATCAGGGGCATAATGTTGTGCAGGAATGCACCCCGATCCCGGATTGCTTTATTTACTTCTGGCAAGTGTTCATCGTTAATGCCAGGAACTAAAACTGAATTCACCTTACAAAGGATATCCGCATCTCTGAGCGCTTCTAATCCTTCCATCTGACGCTCGTGTAGGATACGAACCCCATCAATGCCCCGATAACGCTTGCGACGATAGTGGACCCAAGGATAAATGCCTTCACCAATTTCAGGGTCAACCATATTAATCGTAATGGTGACGTGATCCACGTTCAAAGCCTTAATCTTATCTACGTGGTCAGGCAACATCAGGCCATTGGTGGACAAGCACAGCTTAATGTCAGGGGCTTTATCTGCAATCAATTCAAAGGTCCGGAAGGTTTTTTCGGGGTTGGCTAATGGGTCGCCAGGTCCAGCAATGCCGAGAACCGTCATTTGGGGAATTTTGCCAGCCACCACTAAAACTTTGTGGGCCGCTTCTTCCGGAGTCAACAGTTCACTCACCACGCCGGGACGGCTTTCGTTAGCACAATCATATTTACGGTTGCAATAGTGGCACTGAATGTTGCAAGCAGGGGCTACAGCAACGTGCATCCGGGCATAATGATGGTGGGCTTCTTCGCTGTAGCAGGGATGCTTTTCAATCCGTTCCTTCAGCTTGTTATCCATCTCCGGAGCTGGAGTGGTGCTACAGCCGCAGCCGCCTGACTTCTTGGCTTCAATCTTCGTTTTTGTAATTTCTAGATCAACCTTTGGGGGAGCGGTGGCGATGGCGCTAGGTGGTGGTGTCATTGATAATTCCGTTGAGAAGTGAACTGCAAAGAATTAATTTTGAGAGCAAACAGAAAGGAGAAGTGCCTGAAATATTATTCCTGATGAAGCAGGTATTAATTGTGGACCTAATACTTCAGGCACTGGGTGTGAGAACTGACCAGCAAATTCAACTTGTTGGATGTGCTTGGCGTTGAATGAGTTATAGCAGTGGGAAGAAATTGGAATATGAAGTTTCGGTGCATAGAGTTATTGAGTAATTAGCTCTGTACTCACTCCTGCAAACCCTTGTAAAATAAGGATCGAAAAAAGGTTTTAGGATGGGGTACGAGTATTTTTAGTGAGGGGTCCAAGTATTTTTAAGGGAGGGACTGATTATTTATGCACTCAGTGGAAGCACCCATGAAATCTGGGATAGAGAGGATTTTGAGTGGATTTTGGCGATCGCTTTTCTGAGTGCATAACGTTAAACATTTGGCACCTTTTTCAAGCTTTTAAGAAGATTCTGTGTTCTAGATAACAATAAAAATTTTCTTTTGTATTGAAAGTAGCAAAGTATTCATTAATTTATATTGCAAAAAACGACTTCATCCTCTGAACTGTAAAATTGTTCAACCTGAACATGGGCAAGCTTTTTACCCCAATTTTCCCCAGCCGCAATGATATTTACTTCATGTCAAACTGATACAAGATTATAAATAACACTTGAAGAAATGGACATTTTTTAGATAAATAGGCTACAGTTTTAGCGTTTATTTTGTATGAATGATTACAATCGAAGGGGATTGAGTACAATTTTTGCGTCAGTCAAAAAAGGGGCAGGAATAGCCTGAACAGACTGATAATAAAGCGATAGGGGGTGAGTACATCAAGTCGCGTTCCAAGCTGGAGAAACACCCGCTCCACTCCGTAAAAATACCCGCACCCCCACCTCAGAGAAATTTCCAACCTGGAGAATTCAAGGGATTCAGCCCTGAGTACCCCAGTTAATACTTTAATAACCCAACCCCCGTCATTTTCCATCGGAGCATGATGTCACTTGGTATAAGCAATACAACCAACGGCATTACCCGGTGCAAATCCATGCAGTCATTCATTTCGTCCAGTCCGTCCTCTTGCCCCCATTCCCGCAAGCTAGCAACCCGATCCAAGGATGGGGCTGGTGCAAGTGCAATGAAGAACCCGTCCAGCCCGATCGCCCAATCCATTCGTGCCCTACCAATGATTGCTGATTTTGAGGCCATCTTTGAGCGCGATCCGGCAGCGACTAATTGGTTAGAGGTGCTGTGCTGCTATCCTGGGCTACACGCGATCGCCGCCCACCGCATTGCCCACTGGCTGCATCACCGTAAAGTGCCCTTCTTTCCCCGTTTCCTCTCCCATCTCACCCGTTTTTTGACAGGGATCGACATTCACCCCGGAGCCACCCTCGGCAAAGGGGTGTTTATCGATCATGGTATGGGGGTTGTCATTGGCGAAAC
>JAYKIC010000009.1:0-3360 GCA_035284985.1 Leptolyngbyaceae cyanobacterium | reverse complement strand
AATCCGTATTAATGCCAAATACTTTCAATAAGTTTGGGTGATGACAATGGGTGAATCCAGGGTAGAAGGGCCGAGGTTCCCTTGTCCTGTCAACGTAGCTGATCCGAGATGGGGGCTTGGAGCAGTCGCTTAGGGTGATAATTTGGGGATGAAAAAGAACTTTAGCTTACGAGGGGTAAGGATGCCGGGGGTTCCGGTTTGGTTTGTAGGCGGCTCATGTGGTCAAAGAGTTGCCAACAATAGGACTCTGGCAAACCACAGACGATCGCCCCTCGCATTACCACCTCGAAATACCAGTCATTAGGGGCCAGTTCCGCAGGGAGTTTGTTGACCACAGAATAAGTCTGAACGTTTTTGTAGTGGCAACCTTGGCACTCAACTTGGATCGTTTCGCGGCGATAGCAACCCATGTGTACTCCTTCCCGCGCATCCAATGGTGTCATTAAACGATCGGGTAATTGATAGAGCACACCGTGGACAACACTGGCCGCATCGGGAACAATGTCCAGTGCGCCACAGTTTCGCGTTTGGTTACGGTGGTAAAAGCCCAGCCGATATCCTTTGAGATGGGCGGGACCGATCACGTAGGAGTGAGTGCTTTCCCCTACCGATCGCTTCAAATCCACCGGACACATGCATGACCCATAGGCAAAGTAGTAAAACATGCGGCACTCCAATCAAACTGATCCAACGGGATATCCTAATCGTAACGTAATCGCTACAATTCCAAAAGTTAGGTAAGACGTTTAGCTTGAACGGTTTGGGGCAGCTTAATCGGCTCCGTCAATCCAGAAATGGATAAGGTCCAGCCATTGGCTAAATTTAAAATTCGAGCATCGCCCTCGGTTGTTTGGCTGACGACCTCTTCTTCTAAATCCTTCTTGGGGACATAGACTGACAAGTGGCCCGACGCATCTTCATGTAACATCACTTTCATGGCAAAAACCTCTATCAATTAGGAATGAGTTTTACAACGGAATCGTGAAACAACTGGTCAACACTACGTTTAAGCCGCTTGGCACTGGTAAACCAGATGCAGCACCTCATCATCGGTGAGGCTGCGTTTGACCTGGGTGGCCCAACTGCGGACGGCGGCTAGCACCGATTGGGCTTCAGTTTGGCTCAAGTTAATGCCATACCGCTCCAACACGCTCCGCAGCAAGTGCTGGCCAGAGTGCTTACCCAGGACAAGTTGGTGGTGCCAACCCACTTCCTGGGGGTCAAACGCTTCGTAGGTGTGGGGGTCTGTGAGGATGCCGTGGGCGTGAATGCCTGCTTCGTGGGCAAAGGCATTTTTGCCGACAACGGCTTTCCAGGGTGGTACCGGACTGTTGGAGAGGTCCGCCACCAAGTGGGACAAATCTATAAGTTGATGGGTGTCAACGTGAGTAGAGATACCGTAGATGCGTTTGAGGGCGATGACCACTTCCTCTAGGGCGGCGTTGCCAGCCCGTTCGCCTAACCCATTGACGGTGGTGTTGACGGAGGTGGCCCCGGCCTGGATGCCTGCGATCGCATTCGCCGTCGCCATCCCTAGGTCATTATGGGTATGCATTTCCACTGGAATCTCTAGATGGCTGACCAAATGCTGTACCCGTTCATAGGTGGTCAGGGGGTCAAGGATACCGACCGTGTCACAAAAGCGGAAGCGAGAGGCACCCCATTCCTGGGCATATTGGGCCGCATCAATTAGAAACGCTTCATCAGCACGGGAAGAGTCTTCCCCGCCCACCGATATCCACAGCCCCTGATCCGTGGCAAAGTTGAGGGTATCCCGCAATTGCTCCAGCATGGCCCGCCAGCGTCCTTGAAACTTGGCGTTAATTTGCACGTCGGAAACGGGAATGCAAATATGAACCCGCGATAGACCACAGTTAATCGACGCTTGCACATCGCTGATTACAGCCCGGTTCCAGCCTGTCAATTTGGCCTGAAGACCGAGTTGGGTCATTTGACGGATGGCTTCGGCTTCTTCCTGCCCCATGGCTGGAATCCCCACTTCCAGTTCATCTACGCCAGCCTTGTCGAGGGATTGGGCGATCGCCACCTTTTCTTCCACCCCAAAGGCAATCCCAGCGGCCTGTTCCCCATCCCGTAAAGTAGTCTCATGGATGGCGATCGAGCGGGTACTTTTTTGACTAACCCGCTGGCGGGGCAGGCTACTAGCCTGTAACGGAGGGAATACCGAGGGGGAATCATCAGCGGAGTTGAGGGGATAATTCATAATGGTCTCCATAGTTCCGATAAACGGTGGGGTAAAGGATGGCCTAAAAAAGGTAATGACGGAGGAATTCGGCTAACGGGTCCGGTGGCTTCAAGGTGAAGGTCATTCAAGGGCGGGATCTATTAATAATGGGGATGGCTAATAATGGGGATGGCTACTAATAGTGGGAAGGACGGTTGGCGGACATTGGTGCGTCACTTCAACATATTGCAGCATGGGGCAGGGAGTCAGTTTATGTTCAAACCAATCGAAAATCAGACTAAGTTGCTCCACCGAAATCAAGCCATACTTCCACAACAAAATCGCGAGGGAATTAGCATCTAAATCGGGATCACGCATCACCACTGCTAATTCTTGATTGGAGATCGCTAGGGTTTTCTGCAAAAACTCAATGAGCTGATTGGTCCGTCTACGGTTCGATTGAGGGATGGGTGTTGACATAGTGAGCCTCCTGATGGGGTAGTTAGGGGGAGAATGGTGAGAGGGATACCTGGTGCCCAGCCTCCGGCTGGGTATCACTGCGGGAGCCTCTGGCTCCAAATCCGAGGAGGCAAAGCCTCTATTTAAGTCATTTCAGTAATGCGTTTCAGTAATGCAGCTCAGCATTTGGCTGAGGGGCGGGAAGTAAGGTGAGAACAAAATAGATCAGCGGGACATCAAGAATTTGACTTGTTGTTCCAACTCTTCAATGCGATCGAGTAATTGACGGGTAACGGTGGCTTCCGCGTCGGGTAACTGATCGTGGTCCAGGGGGCAGTCATCCGTGGTCGAGCGACACAGATTGCGACCAGGAACCCCAACAGCGGTGCAATGGGCCGGGACCGGGCGCAAAACGATTGATCCGGCACCAATACGGGCATGGTCGCCGATGGGAATGTTACCCAGGACTTTGGCTCCTGCACCGATGACGACATGGGCACCCACGGTGGGGTGGCGTTTGCCCGTTTCCTTGCCCGTGCCCCCCAGGGTGACACCTTGATAAATCAGGGTATAGTCCCCCACGATCGCCGTTTCGCCAATGACAACCCCCATACCATGATCGATAAACACCCCTTTGCCGAGGGTGGCTCCGGGGTGAATGTCGATCCCTGTCAAAAAACGGGTGAGATGGGAGAGGAAACGGGGAAAGAAGGGCA
>JAYKIC010000008.1:0-5259 GCA_035284985.1 Leptolyngbyaceae cyanobacterium | reverse complement strand
TGGGGCGGAAACCTGTGTGCTGATTTTGCCGAGGAGTACGATTCAGGACCAGTGGGAGATTCGGGCGATCGCCCAGGTGGAAAATCTCCATGACCATAATCTTCATCGCCCCAACCCATCCCGGAGCTATGGATCAGATACCGTATTATCCTCGCCCCAACCCTTGGAGATTAGCGATGGCACCGCGCCACTCCGGGAGGAGTATCGTATCCCGGTGGCCCTGGTGAATTATGTCAAACACACCCGGAAGGTAGTCATTTTGCCGGATATGGAGTCTGAACTGCCTGATTTGACGGATGAATATCTCTGGACCTATAAACCCCGTAGTGTATTGTGCCAACCGTTGCTGAATCAGGGAAACATTGTCGGGGTGCTTTATTTGGAGAATCGGACGACGCGGGATGTGCTGACCCGCGATCGCCTGCGGGTGCTGAATGTGTTGTGTACTCAAGCGGCGATCGCCCTAGAAAATGCCCAACTTTATCAGCAACTCAAAGATTACTCCCATATCCTAGAACAGCGAGTTCAGGAACGGACCCACGAATTGCAAGTGGCCAAAGAAGTGGCGGATAAGGCCAACACCGCCAAAAGTCGCTTTTTAGCCAATATGAGCCATGAATTGCGAACTCCGCTCAATAGCGTCATTGGGTTTGCTCAAATTCTCAGCCGCGATACAACTCTACCTAAGGAAGCGATTGAGCGCATCCAAATTATCAACCGCAGTGGCGAACACCTGCTATCGCTGATCAACGATATTCTAGAAATGTCCAAGGTGGAGGCGGGACAGGCCACCCTTAACAACGCTGACATTGACCTGCACCAGTTTTTGCGGGATATCCTGAATATGTTTCGTCCCGAAACCCAGCGTAAAGGCATCCAAATTATCCTGAATCAGGATGAGTCCGTCCCCCAATACATTTCCCTGGATGAAGGCAAGTTGCGTCAAATTCTGATTAACCTGATCAGTAACGCGGTCAAATTTACCCAGCAGGGTAGCGTTACCCTGCATGTTGAAAGAACGAAGAACGAAGAACAAAGAAAGAGGAGCAGAGAACGTTCCAACGCTCCTATGCCTCAACTCCTTTTTCGTATCCAAGATACCGGACCTGGCGTTGCCCCGGAGGAACTGGGCAAATTATTCAACGCCTTTGAGCAGACGGAATCTGGACGGCGCAGTGGGCAGGGGACGGGCTTAGGTTTAGCCATCAGTCAAAAGTTTGTCAAGCTGATGGGGGGGAATATTACGGTGGAAAGTGGGGTTGGGGTTGGCACGACTTTCCATGTCACCCTGCCGCTGCAAATGGTGGAATCGGGGGCGATCGCCCCCAGCCTGACCCCGCGCACAGTGATTGGCATGGTTCCGGGCCAACCGGACTATCGGATGTTGGTGGTGGATGACGAACCGGATAATTGTCAGGTGTTATCGGAGGTACTGCGTTCCGGTGGCCTAGAGGTAAAAATTGCCCATAACGGTCAAGAATCCTTGGCCCTGTGGCAAGAATGGCAACCTCATCTAATTTGGATGGATTTGCGAATGCCCGTGATGGATGGTTACGAAGCGACCCGCCGCATTCGAGCTGCGGAAGCAGCGAATCCCCAGTTAATGCCGACCCTGATTATTGCGTTTACCGCCAGTGTCTTTGACGAGAAACGGGAGGAAATTGTTAGGGTGGGCTTTGATGATTATATTGTCAAGCCTTTCAAGGAAGCCATTATCTGGGAAACCTTGGAACAGAAACTGAACATCCAGTTTATTTATGCCTCAGATGCCCAGGATGATGGACTAGGGGATGCCGAAGCCCCTGAACCCGTGATGACAGCGGCACGGGCTGCGGAGATTCTGCACGGAGAAATGTCCGCCGATTGGCTGGCTGAACTGGGCGCTACGGCGAAGCAACTGAAACGGAAACGGGTTTTAAAGCTACTGGAGCAACTCCCGGACCATCAGCAGGCGGTGGTGCAATATATCAAAACCTTGGCGGAGGAGTATCAGTTTGGCCAAATTGAGGCGATCGCCCAATCCCGATAATTTTCCTTGCGGTGGAAGAGAGGCGATCGCCTCCGTCAATACCCCCTCCCTCCCTCCTCCACTCCCTCACTCATTCCCCCACCGCCAACGCCGCCCTCTCTGCCCCACAATCTGGGCTGGGCTGCCATCCCCTGGTTGCGACTGCGGCCACTTCGACCTTGGCTGCGGCCATATCGGCTAAAAAGTCAGGCTCAGAGTGCAGTCGGGCCACCACAGCCGCCCCCATGAGCCAACCCGCTAGCACATCGCTTTGCCAGTGAACATTACACACCATGCGACTTTGGCCAAATGCCTGTCCCCGTTGGAGAATAGCATCGCCTTGGGCCGGAAAAATTTCACTGAGAATTAGCGCCCAGGTCCAGCCAATGGTGGTGTGTCCAGACGGATAAGAACCATTGTGCCGTAAGTCGTTTTCTGCCAATGGGGTACAGGTGGGTGCATCATTCACCATGAAGGGCCGGGGGCGGTGATAATAGTGCTTGGCTGGACCCGTGGAGCGTCCAGCATCAATCAGACTGCGGCGTAGTAGGGTGTGGAGATGGGGCGTATGCTCTGGGGTAATGGGGGTATTGACCGCACAGGCAAAGGTTGCTGCGGCATGGGGAAAGGTGAGGTCGGCATCGGCTATGGCTAGCTCCCAGCGGGGAGTACCCCGTAATTTTAGGGTCTGGCGGTTGATGGCTTGATCGAGGGCGATCGCCTCAGACCCTTCAGCCGGAGGGGGCGGCAGCACCACCAAACTGTCAGGGATTTGTTCACTGGACAAATAACCTTGGACTGCAATCGGTGGCAAATTAGTTGCTAAATCCTTTAGATTCTGGGCATTAACATCAGGGGTTGTAAATCCCAGACTCAACCCAATTGTCATTAGTCCGATTGTCATCAGGCTGAGAAACGCTGTTTTAAGAAATAACATTGGGATTAGCAGTGAATCATTGATGGTGAATTATGGGTATGAAATTTGGCAAATGATTCAGACGGATGAAATATCTTTTTTCAGGGGTTACGGTTTGAAATTATGCCCCGTGTTGTATGGCGATCGCCACAAAAACGTCTCCGTCCTAAATTACAGTATTTACGGCTGTAACGGGGAGCCATTTGACTGTTGGGTTGCAATCGGTGGATGCACCTCGTAGCCTTCATCAACCGATGAACAAAGTCAAGAGATGGAGATATCGTGATAATCTGCGATATGATCAAAGGCCGGAATTTCCGCTACGATCAGAAACCGACTGTGCAGAAACTGACTGTGCAAAAACTTAGCGTTAAAAGGGAGGCTGAAGGAATCATGTTGGAAGCTTATCGCAATCATGTGAGTGAACGGGCTGCATTAGGAATTCCACCGCTCCCCTTGGATGCAGAACAGACTGCCGCTCTGTGTGAATTACTGAAAGCGCCACCTGCCGGAGAAGAGGAGACGCTGTTGCATTTGTTGCGCGATCGCGTTCCCCCTGGGGTGGACCCCGCTTCCTATGTGAAGGCTTCGTTTTTGACGGCGATCGCCAAGGGCGAAGCCATCAGTCCCCTCGTTTCTGCTACCGATGCCGTGGAATTGTTGGGGACTATGATGGGAGGCTATAACGTTCAAGCCCTCATCGACCTGCTGCAAGTGGACTCCGCCGAACTCGCCAGTCTCGCCGCCGCTGGCTTGAGCAAAACCCTCCTGGTTTACGATGCCTTTAATGATGTGATGGAATTGGCCAAAACCAACGCCTACGCCAAGCAAGTGGTAGATGCCTGGGCCGATGCCGCCTGGTTCACCAGCAAGCCGGACGTGCCCGAAGCCATTACCGTCACGGTGTTCAAGGTATCGGGAGAAACCAACACCGATGATTTATCCCCCGCTCCCCACGCCACCACTCGCCCGGATATTCCCCTCCACTCCTTGGCGATGTTGGAATCTAAAATGCCCGATGCCCACACCACCATCGCTGAATTGAAGCAGAAAGGTCATCCCGTCGCCTATGTGGGGGATGTGGTCGGCACAGGTTCTTCCCGGAAATCGGCGATGAACTCGGTGATTTGGTGCTTGGGGGATGATATTCCCTGTGTGCCCAACAAGCGTACAGGTGGGTACATTCTTGGTGGTAAAATTGCGCCCATTTTCTTCAACACGGCTGAAGACTCCGGGGCGTTGCCCATTGAGTGCGACGTGTCTGGGATGGAAATGGGGATGGTGATCACCATCCATCCCTACAAGGGTGAGATTACCAATGAGGCTGGGGACGTGATTTCCACCTTTCGGTTGACCCCGGAAACCTTGCTGGATGAAGTCCGGGCTGGGGGGCGGATTCCCTTGTTGATTGGGCGATCGCTCACCGACAAAACCCGCACCGCCCTTGGTCTTGGCCCCAGCGATATTTTCACCCGCCCCACTCCCCCCGAAGACACGGGCAAAGGCTTCACCCTGGCTCAAAAAATGGTGGGCAAAGCCTGTGGATTGCCCGGTGTGCGTCCCGGCACCTCCTGCGAACCGCTGATGACCACCGTAGGTTCCCAGGACACCACTGGCCCCATGACCCGCGACGAAATGAAAGAGTTAGCCTGTCTCGGTTTCAGCGCTGATTTGGTCTTGCAAACCTTCTGCCACACCGCTGCCTACCCCAAACCCGTGGACATTCAAACCCACAAAACCCTGCCCGATTTCTTTGCCGAGCGGGGTGGCGTAGCGTTGCGCCCCGGTGATGGTATCATTCACTCCTGGCTGAATCGGATGCTGTTACCCGACACCGTGGGTACAGGCGGGGACTCCCACACCCGTTTTCCCCTGGGCATCTCCTTTCCAGCGGGTTCGGGACTAGTCGCCTTTGCAGCGGCGATCGGGGCCATGCCCTTAGATATGCCCGAATCCGTCCTCGTGCGCTTCACCGGGAACCTGCAACCAGGCATCACCCTGCGGGATATCGTCAACGCCATTCCCTATGTCTGCATTCAAAACGGGTTGCTAACCGTGGGGTCGAAAAATAAACAAAACGTCTTCTCCGGGCGGATTATGGAAATGGAAGGGTTGCCTGACCTGAAGCTGGAGCAGGCGTTTGAACTCACCGATGCCACGGCAGAACGGTCCTGTGCGGGTTCTACCATTAAACTGAGCGAAGACAGTGTGGCGGAGTACCTGCGCTCCAACATTGCCCTGATGAAAAACATGATTGCGCGGGGCTACAGCGATGCCCGGACGCTGCTGCGGCGCATCGCCAAGATGGAAGAGTGGCTGGCGAATCCCCAACTGA
>JAYKIC010000007.1:0-5572 GCA_035284985.1 Leptolyngbyaceae cyanobacterium | reverse complement strand
CTAGCCCCAATAACTCCGGATCATCCAGACAAACTTGATAGGCGGCTTCTACAAAGGTATCTCTTGTAATTTTCGATCGCCGACAAAATTGGTCTAACTGCTCATCCAATCCTGCCTCTAGGCGAATAGTGCGCCGCACGGTTGCTTCTGTCTCATCTTGGCTAGTAGACGTAATATCGTCTTGACTAATTTTAGTCATATCTGAATGACTAAATTCAGATATTTGGTCTTTGTTCTCACTTGTCAGGGTATGGGTGCGGGGAGAAACCGTTGCTCTTGTGCGGTTTTTTAGGCGGTCAAAGGCATCCTTGGAGGCTTCTGTCATGGGGTCAAGCTCCTAGTCGTCGAATAATGTCTTCAAAGGGATATTCCAATTGTTGTTGGCCGATTTCCATGGGGGTAAGATTTTGATCGATCGCCTTCTTAAACTGTTCGGATTCCAAGATCGAGGGCAAGATCGGAATTGAACCGGCAATCTCTCGTATCATGTCGATGCTTTTTTGGCTCTGTTTGGCTTGAATCCGACCGATCCAGCGATCACGAAACGGTAAAACCCCCAGGACGCTCCCTGTGAAAGCGTCAATTTCCTGCAACTCTTTAATTAGCTCTAATGTCCTCATTAAGGAGTTGACGCCCTTGGAGGAAGCTTCCACTGTGACGATTACATAGTCGGCGGCTCCAATCGTTGTCAACGCTAACTGCGATCGCTGAGGGGGTGCATCAATTACGCAAAACTGGAATAAATTGGCGATCGTTTTCAGCCGTTTGCCCAGCAGCACGGCACTCATGCCACTCCCCGATAGAAATTCTTGGGCTTTATCCAAGGCATCGTCCGCAGGGATTAACCACAAATGGGGATTGATTTCATAGATGCCATCCTCGACGGTGACTTCTCTTTTGATGACCTCTAACAAGGTCGGATGATTCGGCTCAATTTCATGACCCAAATAGAATGTGAGGCTAGCCTGCGGATCGGCATCAATACTTAATACTTGATGACCCAGGCGACTTAACAGCTTGGACAGACAAATGGCGGTCGTGGTTTTCCCCTGCCCTCCAGAGAGAGACGCACAGGTAATGGTTTTCATCGCAATTGCATGAATGACTAAATTCAGTAATGACTAAATTCAGTAATGACTAAATTAAATAATAACTTAATTATGCTCACTGGCGATTTTGGTTGAGTCGATAGCCTTTGGTCAGGCGCTAGCGGAGAATAAGGGCTTGCTGGCTTGCTCAAGAGTCAATATGGGCAACGCTGAGGGAGATCAGACCGACCGCAGGAAATCACCGTTTGAAGCAATAGAACTGACTAAGATAAATGGCGTCGGGTTTTGCGGATTAAGAGCTAAGGCGGACAATTTTGGCTGTGTCTGAGTGCAAGGCGTTCGGAGGTGCTGTAAGTTTAAGGATGCACTGCTTGATGTGGTTGAAGTCATCTTAGATCCGACTGTTCGGCTAACATACTGGGGGCGTTTTCGCTGGTATCAACCCCTGCGCCTACTGGTAAACCCCAACCCAATGGCTCTAAATCCCTTGTTGATGGCGATCTCATCGGAGGCAAGACGGGAGTTTTATAAATTTTTATTACAAATTGACTTAGAACAAACCGTCAAAGTTATACTTCCGGGAAGTAGTGTAAAGCACAAGGAGGATTTTAGAGTATCTTAATCTGGCTAACACGCTTTTGAGCCATGATCTATAGGATTGTTCTTACTATCCTGCTTAGATCGAGTGATATGAGGAAGCTTTCCACATATCATCATTCTGGAGAGTATCATACGGAAAGTTTCTGTCCAATCTCCAGTTAGAAGGAAACTTGATAATCAATCTGTTTTCCCTGTATTCAAATTAAAAGGATTAAAAAAGAATGCCAGAAGAAGTATCAAATCAACAAGAACAGAATGTACTTGGTGAAATTGCTGCACTCAGTATCGAAGTTGCAGGACGTAACATTCGTACATATCTCGATTCAAATCGTGCTATTGATGGTGACAATTCTGTTATAAACGTTGTCAAGCAAGTCATGAAAATTGCTGATGAGGCAAATGCAGAACTAAAATCATCTGTAGATGCCTCTGTCCAAGCTGCCATAAATAACCTCGAACGTTATCGTCAATCTCTTTAGGCTAAGGATAGCAGCTTGATGAGAAAGAAATTGAAAGCTCTTAAATGAATTAGATTTGAAGTTATTCTAATTTAAGATCAAAATTATAACCTTATTTAGGGTGCTACCATGAACTAAATTCTAAAGCTCCCCTCAATAAATACTGTCATGAAACAAATAATGTGTTCTGAACTGGGTTTAAGCTACTTGTCACAACATCGCTTTCATGAGAATTCGATCAGACTCTGTAACTATCATGCGAACACGACAAATCAAAGTATTTCATCATTCCATACTGCTATATTACAACTTCAATCACCTGAGCTAAATCTTCCAGATTCTAATCGGGATCAGCCAATCTTCTTATGGAATATAGATAATCCTGCTTTTCAATCAGCACTTTTAGAGATTATGGATGTTGATGAATTGCCATTTGATTGGAAATACCCAGCTCAAATAATTGGGGAAATCGAAAATATAGCTGCTCAAGGAATAAATTTATTCAAAGAACTCATGCCTGAGACTTTTTCGATTTTCCAAGAATCAATTTCTTACATATTAATGGGCAATCGATACGGATATGGAGGTGGCAGCATTTCATCTAGAATTAGTCTTATTTGGCTTGCTCCTTCAAAAGAATGGTCAATCGAGATCTGGGCAGAAAATATTCTTCATGAGTTAGTTCATAACATACTTTTTATAGAAGAATTAGTAAATACAATTTTCCTATATTCTGTCAAAAAAATGGCAGAACCTAATGCGGTTGTGATTAGTGCAATTCGTCAAACGGAACGAGGCTTTGACAAATCTTTTCATTCTGCATTTGTCTCGTTTAGTATTGCGAAATTTTATCTTCTACTTGGGCACACTGAAAAAGTAAAATCTATTCTTCCTGCATTGATTGTTTGCTTAAATGAGCTTGTCACCCATAACTGGGTTTTGACTATAAACGGTAAAAATATGCTTGATGAATTAATTAACAATACTCTTGATATGGCTAAAGAAGTAAATCTTCAATCTTCAATAAATTTTGTGTTATCAAGTTCCTGATTTGATTATTTGATGTCATATACAAATACTTTTTAAGCATTTTCCTCATGGTTCAAGTTGTACAAAACTCTATTGACTAATTGTATAATATCTGAAACAGAAGCTGATGAACTTAGAGCTTTATCGAAGCATTTATATGTATTTAAATCATGTTTTTTTAGCCAAGAAAAACTTTCTTTAGGCCCTAAATACCATTTTCTTCTCAAGACAAAATACTGTTCTAGTAATAAGTATAAAATCTCTACTCGACGATAATTAATCTCGGTGATTTCATTCTCTTTACTATCAACTCGCTCTATCATTTTACGCGCCCATGATCGTTGAAACTCTATTTGAGCTTCAGTTGGGGCTTGTGGTTTTGAAATAAAAATCTCTTCAACTTTTTCAAGAATATGTTGCCCTAAATTGTCTTTTTCTTTCAGGACAATTCCTCCTCTAACTCTAAGAAATGATGAATCAATATTCTTGACATCAGCTTCGTTGTAGATAAATAAATCTATGTAGAATCCACAAATTAATCTGTTTTCATGTAAATTCTTGCCATTTTTACCTATGGCAATTAAATCATAGTCGCTCAGTTTTGTTTCCTTGCCTTTAGCTCTAGAACCATAGAGAATGATGGTATGATAGCCTTTACTCTCAAGTTCATTAATTACTTCTCTAAGAATTTTGTCTTTCTCTAACTTGACTATTATTTTTCTCAATGCTTCTTTGCACATATTTAATAAGCAATAACCCCTCCTTAACTACTCTATATTCTAACAAGATTCTAACAAGGGCTTGCAGAGGATGTCATCAACACTCTGATGATGGCTCGAAAATACTTGCCATCGCTGATGCCCAAATCGTTATATTGATCGCCGATCGCCGTCATCACTGAACCCCTAACGCCTTAAAGATCGCATCTTTGGGGTCTGAGTAAAAACTCGTTTGAAATTTGGCAAACAGTTCGCCGGGAATGGTGGCAATGTCTCCCACGCTGGCCATGGGGAGCAACAGACGTTTTGCACCGGCATCAGCAGCCACTTGTAGCGATTCGGCCAAATTTTCCACGGGAACGATATTGCCCCCTAAGCTCATGGTTCCGAGGACAACTAACTGAGATCCTACGGGTTTACCCAATAGCCCAGAGGCAAGGGCAATAAATCCGGCTAGGGTCAATACCGTTGAGGCGCCGGTATTGTGGGCTTCCACCACATGGAGATGAAAGTCTTTGTCGCTGGGTTTGGCGGAGGCTTGGATTTGGGTCATGTTGGCCCGGAAATAGTCGAAGCCGACCTTCACGGATTCTTTGGCGGCAGTATTGGAACCAAAGCCGGAAAGTTTGAGCTGTCCTGTGCCAGCAGTGACTTGGGTTTCCAGGCGATAGAGTCCGAGGTGTCCGCCACTACCCCGACAGACGGTATAGAGGGAACCGGCATTAAGGGGTCCTTCAGGAATGAGGGATCCGCCCCCCTGTTCTTCCACCACGACAAATTTTTCTTCGTTGGTTTCTAGGTCGATATAACTAAAATGGACATCAAAAAATTCCATGCCGCCGATGCGTTTCAGTTGTTCTTTAATGCGGCGTCTGACTTCTAGGGCATATTCCAAGCATTCCCGCACCGCCTCTTTGTCATATTCCTCGTGGGGATAGAGTAATTTCAGAAGTCCAGAGACTGTCCGTTTAACGGCGATCGTATCCCGTTGGTTTAGGTCACGCCCCAGTCGGAAATATTTGTTGATAGCATCGCTGAAAGTATATGTCCGCATCTCCCGGCAGAATTCCGCCAAGTACTCGACGATGAAGCCGTATTGGTTGGTGAAAAACTCCGGGCGCATTTTTGGGATTTCCCAACCGGGGATATAGGCATGGAAACGATCAAAGAAAGCCGAGTCGATCATCACATCGGGGAACGGGGCCAGGAGATGGCTGGTTTTGAGCAGAGCTTGGACGTTGTCGATGTTGCCAATGAAAACCATAGAAGCGGAGGCATTGATGGCATCCCGTCCCCGGGAAAAAGAGCCAGAGGCCATGTAATCCTTCATGATCTGAACGCCATCCTGGTCTTTAAAGCGAATACCCGCTACTTCATCAAAGGCCACCACATCCCAAACGGCCACGAGTCCCACTTCCCGGCGGGCTTTGTTGTAAAACAGAGTAGCGACGCTGGCCTGTCCCCCGGAAACCAGAATGCTGTTGGGGCTAACTTCTTTATAAATATGGCTTTTGCCAGTGCCCCGTGGCCCCAGCTCGCAGACGTTATAGTTGTTCTCAACGAAGGGAATCATGCGGGCTAACAGATGCCATTTAGCTCGTTTATCAAGGGTGGTGGGTTCCATGCCGGACGACCGCAGCAGGGCATCATGCCATTGTTCTGTGGTGAAATGTTGCCTGCCCTGGCGCAATTCTTCCATATCCATATTGGGCATTTG
>JAYKIC010000006.1:0-8134 GCA_035284985.1 Leptolyngbyaceae cyanobacterium | reverse complement strand
TCATTGTGATTCTTGGTTTCACCGTTAGGGGCCTGAAATATGTGATTAAACGGGAGGAAGCGCTGGATAAGTATATGGAAAATACCGAAAGCCGCACCTCCGAAATCATCACCAATATCAAAACGGTGAAGGCATTTGCCGCCGAGGATCGGGAGCTACTGCGGCAAACCCGGCGGTTTCAGCGGGAACGGGACGTTGTAATTCACCGCATCCACAAGGGCTACGTTACCATTTACACCTGGCAGCGCACCATTATCCAAACCTGCCTGTTTGGGATTTTGGGTTTGACCCTGGCGGCAACCCTGAAGGGTCAGATGTCCTTGGGGCACTTTATTACCACCCTCACCATTTCCAGTATGGCCTATGCTGAACTGGAGCCGATTAGTGATGTGGCGGAAATGTTTGCCCGTCGGTATGCAGCTATGCTGCGCTTTCATGAGTTCATGCAGGAACCGATGGGCCTGGAATCGGCTAGTGTAACCGCAACTGATGGGTCATCCAAGCCCGTCGCCCAATATCAGTTCATGGGTAAGCTTGACCTTTCCCAGGTGTCTTTTGGTTATGATGGCGATCGCCCCGTCCTTAAAGACATCAACTTAGTGGTGGAACCCTATCAAACCGTCGCCCTTGTGGGTCGTTCTGGTTCCGGTAAATCCACCTTGGTTAAACTCCTATTTCGTTATTTCGACCCCACTGCTGGCAGGATTCGCATGGATGGGGAAGACATCCGTAACCTGGATGTGGTGGGCTATCGGCGACGGTTGGCGATCGTGCATCAAGAGGTGGATGTATTTAACGGTACCGTCTTGGAAAACCTCACCTACGGCAACCCCAACGCCACCCGTGAACAGGTTGACTCCGCCTGCCACATTGCTCAAGTGGAGGAATTTATCAACCTGCTGCCCAATGGTTATCAAACGATTGTGGGAGAGCGGGGTGTGCGCCTGTCCGGTGGGCAACGGCAGCGATTGGGTATTGCCCGCGCCCTGCTGGTGGACCCGGACGTGTTGGTGTTTGACGAAGCCACCTCGAGTTTGGACTACGAATCGGAGCGATCAATTCAACTGGCGATGCGCCGGATTTTGGGCACCCGCACTACGCTGATCATTGCCCACCGTCTCAGCACCGTCCGAGAAGCCGACAAAATCGTCGTCCTTGACCACGGTCAGATTGTGGAGGTGGGCAACCATAAAGAACTGTTGAATCACGGTGGCATCTATCATCGACTCCACGCCTTGCAGGAATCTAGCGAATGGTGCTAAGACCGTGTTCTGGCATCGTCGGGCATTGCCGATATTAACTAGGTTCTGGATTACCAAGTGTAGGGTGCGTGACAACGCACCCTAGCTATGTGTTCTTGGAGTGGGAAGGGAGTAGGTTCTGGATTAGGTGTTAGCCCGTTTTGGGCTTAACCATACTATAGACTGAAGGAAGTGTCTACCCAAAAACACTCCCATTTTCTTTTGTTAGTGATTTTTTGTTAGTGATGAAATTTAAACCATATTACTTTTACGGGTTCGTGATTTTATTGCTCGTGGAAATTTATATTGCAACGCACATTCAAGATGATTTTATTCGTCCCTATGTTGGCGATTTTTTAGTTGTAATTTTGATTTATGCCATGGTCCGATCCTTCTTTAGGTTCTCGGCGATGACCACGGCGATCGCCGTTCTCTTATTCGCATTTAGTGTAGAAATATTACAGTATTTTAGGATTGTAGATCGGCTCGGTTTATCAGAATCCTCTCTAGCCAGGGTAATTATTGGTACTTCATTTAGTTGGGAAGATTTGCTAGCTTATACCCTAGGAATCATTGTTACTCTCTTAATTGAAAGATGGTTCGCTCCCCCAAATAAGTGAGCTATACTGCCTCTAACCATTCTTTATGGGGCAATAGTCCTTTTTTTATAAATTAGGGCCTCGGCCAAGGACTGCGCTATACAATAACCGAGTTCAACAGGTACAGCATTACCAATTTGCCTCATAGCTTCCGTCCATGAACCGAAAATCCTGTAGCTATCAGGAAATGTTTGGATACGTTTAGCTTCAAATGTAGTGTAATAACGGATTCGACCATCTTGATAGCGAATCATGTTTTCGCCTCCGGGAACACCGTGATCTCCAGCTTTGAGTGTTTTAGATGGCATATCAATATAGTTTGTTCTGTATTTCCCCTGAACTCACATTACAAAAATGAGCTGGCATTTTCTATCTTACGGATGACAACAGCCCCTTTCTTAGGCTATAGTTCAATTGAACTATTTTCATCCTTCATCCCCATGACTCACACCATTACCGTTGAAGGCAAAGTTTTTGGCCGTCGTCGTCCGGTTTTTACGGATTGGTCAGTGCCCTTGCCACCCGATAGCGCTGAAGCAGATCCACCCCTGACCCTGCGGGATCTGATTGCTTGCGTGGTCAAAGCGGAAGTGGCGGCGTTTCACACCCGGCAAGGGGAACAGCGCTTGCAACGCATTCTCAGCAAGGCGGAGATTAATCAGGGGTTGGCGGTGGGAAAGGTGACAATGGGGGATACCTTGGCAAGTCAGTATTACTCTGAGCAAATGGTGGACCTGGAAGCTGCTATTGACACTGCTTTGGTGGGATTTATTGATGGCTTGTACTACGTATTTTTGGATGAGGTGCAGCAGGAAGACCTGGATGCTACGGTCCATCTGCGGTCTGATAGTCGGTTGACGTTTTTGCGCTTGGTGGCTCTGGTGGGAGGCTAAGGGGAGAAAATTATGCTGAAGCGGGAAATTGCTCAAGCCCGGTTGAAAGAATATCGCTTGGAGGATTGGGGCGATCGCCGCCAAGGTGCGATCGCTACCTTACCGGATCATTTGGGGGCGATCGCCAAAACCCTCCTCTCCACTGAGTTACAAGATTATCAGCAACGGGATAGAGCGCTCAACCAGTTGCTACCGTTATCATCCGAGGAACGGGTAGCTGTATTAGCAGTCCTCTTTCCTAAAATTAGTGATTACGTCAATCTTGCCTATGAGTTGATTCTGACCTTGCCCTATCAGGAGGGGTATGCAAGACGGGCGTTTCGGTCTCGCCATCGGCAACACTATCGAACCATGCAAAAATCCTGGCTCAACTATTTGCTGGGGGTGACAATGGGGTACGAACAGCCCCTCGATTGGTACGCAGCCTGGGCACCCTATTTGGGTTACAGTGCTGATACCCTCGGCATTCTCTTTGCTGCTGCCATTAATCAAAGAGATGAAGTTGGAGAAAACGTATTTAATATCCTCTGCGATTCGGCACGAGGTGAGCATGATATTGGTGGTATGGGGCGGCACGTGACCCGTGGGTTGCTGGTGGCGGATCGGGAGGAGGGTTGGCAACTGGTGGAAAATCTGCTGGTGGCGGCGCAGCGGCAGGAAGGGTTGCGGCAGGTGATTTTGGAAACTATCGATGAGGCCCATTCCCAAGCCTTTCGGCGGCTGGTGCGGTTGATTTTGCAGCAGGATTTGACCCGGTTTAGTGCGGTGATTCGGGCGGCGGATGTGTGGTTTGGTTTGCAGTGGAATGTGGAGCAGCGGCGCTGGGTGGAAGATAGTCTGACGCAGGTTTGTAGCTTGTTGGATCATCCAGAACAGCGGCAGCAGGTTTTGGCGGGTGACGATCCCCACGGGATTTATCTGGCGCTGTGGACCTTGGCATTTGAGGATACGGATGCAGCGATCGCCTCTGCCACCACTCTCCTCCAGGATGATCGGGTAGAACATCGCTATGTGGCGGCCTATTTACTGCGGCAGTTAGGAATTTCGGAAGCACGGATGGCCATCGTTCAGTGTTTGGTGGATGGCGATCGCCGAGTTGCGGCCCAAGCCTTTTGGTCCCTACCCCAGAGTCAATATTTTGCCTTCAACGAATCAGATGAGAGTGGCGAACTGGAAGGCGATCGCCCCCCTCACGACAGCGATGGACTATTTGAGGCGCTAGAACATTTTCTCAAGCAGTTCAGCGATCCGCAAACTACTTTGCAACCGTTGGTCTGGCCTTGGATGACGGAGACGTTGGATCGGACTGCCATTGGTCATATGTTGGTGCGGCAGTTGGGCGATCGCCCCGTGGAGCGGCTTCTACCCCATCTCGCCATCATGGGGGAATGGGGCAAGCTACAAGTTGCGGAAAAATTAGTTGTTCGCCAACCTTGGGATGATGTGACACGGGATACGATTTTGGGGTTAGTGCGCGATCGCACCAGTTATGTGCGGGAAGGAGTCTTAAAGCTGTTGCGACAACAGAATTACATTCCTGATATTGCTGAAGCCCAGACCTTAGAAAAGCTTCTCACCCGTAAGGCGGCGGATCTGCGGCGGGGAGTGTTGTCATTGTTGCTAAAGCAGGGGGATGAGGCAGCAGTGGCTAGTACCTTACGGCTCATGAATTCAGGCAAAATTCCCCAGCGGTTAGCAGGGTTGGAGTTGCTGGATTGCCTGCATCAGGCGGAACGGGTGGATGGTGGGGCGATCGCGCAACAGTATATGGAACAGCGGCCTAAACGGACAGCCGCCGAGCAAGAATTTATCGATCGATTACTACTGAAAGAGCAAGCGTTACCCACTTTGGATAACGCTTTGGGCTTGCTTCAACCGGGCGATCGCTCTCCGGCCATCCCGCTGCCAATGCCAGAGCATCCGATCCCATTAGTGAATGGGGCGGCTCGGCAGTTGCTCAAGGCGCTGGATGATTGGATTGACCAGCACCGTACCACCCCCGTGATGGTTGCGGAGCGGTGGGGCGACGATACCAAGCAAGAGGAATTGTTGGGGAATGTGCGCTGGTTGATGGAGCCTGATCCGAAACGATCACCCTCGGAAAATCTGGAAAATTTGCCCTTAGCGGATCGCCTGGAACCTTGGTTGGATGAGCAATTGCAGACCTTGGAGGACACGGATGGCTCGGAACTCCTGCGTTTAAATGTAGCGTTTGCGCCCAGTTACCGTTATCACTTTTTTTACCACTGGCACCTGACGTATTCCGTACCAGAATGGGTGGATGGCTTAAGAAAACAGTGGTTTATTGCTACTGAACATTTGCAATATGAGCACTTGGTGGGGGAGTTTTTGCCGTGGCTGCTGTGGTTACGTCCTCCCGCCCATCCGGTGGAGGTGTTGTTGAATGCGTCCCAGTTTACCTTGGCTCACATTGGGACCGTGGTGGCGGCGGCGAATCCTGTCGCTGATGGCTATGATTGGCGATCGAGTGAGTTGCTGGGGTGGGTGGAGTGGACGCGATCGCACTGCCAACAGCATCCCTCAGAGTGGACTCCGGCCCAAATTGCTCAATTGTGGCAGTTGTTGCGCTGGATTGATGAACCGGACCCGGCAACCCTCCCCCATTGGCAGGAAGTGAAGGAGAGCAAGGGCTATGGCGATCGCTATGAGCAAACCCAATCGGGGGGCTTCACGTTGCGGCAGCGACCGGAATTGCCCGAACTCCTGGCTGCTTTCGAGTTGGGGGCGGCGACTGAGGCGGATGTGTACGATCAACTGTTGGGATCGCGGACAATGGGCGATCGCTTCACCGAATTAACCCAATTAACCCGCCGGAAGCCCCATCCATTGTTGCAGCAGTATCCATATTTAGGAAAAATGGTGAATCGATGCCGCGATCGCATCCTTGAAATTGAATTGAGTCGAGGGGAATTGCCTACAGTCGCAACAGCACCAGCCCGTAGCCTACAGTCGATTCAGGGAATTACACCCTTGCTTAAACTGCTGCACACCATGGGTCATGAAAATTTCACTCGTGGCTGGACTGCGGATGGAGAGAGCAAATCGGCAGTCTTTAGCCACTTATTAAGAATTTCATTTCCAGCGTCAACGGATACACCGGAAAGTTTTGCTCAAGAGATAAACTCAGTTGATTTTTCTCAACAACGGTTAGTAGAAGTGGCCATGTATGCCCCCCAGTGGACCCATTATGTAGAGCAGGCATTGGGGTGGTCGGAATTTTCTGAAGCGGTGTGGTGGTTCCACGCCCACACACGGGATACGGCTTGGACTGTGGATAGCGAAATTCGAGAATTGTGGGCAGCACAAATTTCTGAGCGTACCCCCCTTTCTAGTCAGGATTTGCTTGATGGAGCGGTTGACGTGGCCTGGTTCCAACGGGTGCATCAGGCGTTAACCATCCAGCAGTGGGCGATGCTGAACGAAGCGGCTAAATACACTTCTGGCGGGGGAGGGCACAAGCGAGCGGTCTTGTTTGCTGAAGCGATGCTGGCTCAAACGAGTCGTGAAGAATTAATTGATCGAATTCAGAAAAAACGACATCAAGATGCGGTTCGGGCGTTGGGACTACTCCCCCTATCGCCAGATCAGGAGTCACGCCAAGGGGATCTGTTAGAGCGATATCAAATGATTCAGGAGTTTTTGCGGACTAGTCGCAAATTTGGCTCCCAGCGTAAGGTCAGTGAGGCGTTAGCTTGTCGTATTGGCATGGAAAATCTCGCCCGCACCGCAGGTTATCCCGATCCCCAACGGTTAGAATGGGCGATGGAAGGGGTGGCGATCGCCGATCTCGCCGCAGGTCCAATCGCCATCACCGTCGATGACACCACCGTCAGTCTCAGCCTTACTGAGACGGGCGAACCCCGAATGACCACGACTAAAAACGGCAAATCTCTGAAAAGCATCCCCGCCAAACTCAAGAAAATTCCAGAGATTAAGCAACTCCAGACCCGCAAGCAAGACATCACCCGCCAAGCCAGTCGGATGCGCCAAGCCCTAGAGCAAGCCATGTGTCGGGGCGATGAATTCACCGGGGCGGAACTCCAGCAACTTTTGGCCCACCCTGTCCTCCGGCCCCTGTTGCAAACCCTGATTTTTATTGATATCGACTCTGCCACCTATGGTTATCCTTCAGATAGTGGCCTGTGTGACCATGAGGGGAATGCGATCGCCCTCCCAGCCTCAAGCCGCCTACGTTTAGCCCATCCCGTCGATCTCGCCACCAGCCAAACCTGGCACCAGTGGCAAGCACACTATTTTAACCAAGGAACCGTGCAACCGTTCAAGCAAGTTTTCCGGGAACTGTATGTGCTGACTCCGGCGGAAACCCAAGGAGGGGGCAACGGTTCCAGCCGCTATGCTGGACATCAGGTGAATCCCCGTCAAGCTCTGGCATTACTGGGACAACGGGGCTGGGTGGCCCATCCAGAAGAAGGGGTGCGACGCACGTTCCATGATGAAAATGTGCTGGTGTGGGTGGATTTTGAGGAAGGTTGGTTTAGTCCGACGGAAGTGGAAGGGTTGACCCTGGATCAGGTGTGTTTTGGCGATCGCCGCACCTACAAACCCCTATCCCTAGAATCCGTACCCCCCAAAGTTTTCAGCGAAATCATGCGAGATTTGGATTTAGTGGTCAGCGTGGCCCATCAAGGCGGCGTGGACCCGGAAGCCAGCGCCTCCACCGTAGCAATGCGGGCGGCTCTGCTGCGGGAAACCTGCCGTTTGCTGAACATTGACAACATTCATTTGCAGGAACCCCACGCATTGATTGCAGGCACCTTAGGCAATTACACCCTGCACCTAGGTAGCGCCATTGTTCATCGGCAACCCGGTGGCTCCCTTTGCATCGTTCCCGTCCACAGCCAACATCGGGGGCGCTTATTTCTCCCGTTTGCCGATGATGATCCTAAAACTGCCGAAGTTATTTCTAAAGCTTTGTTATTAGCAAAAGATGACAAAATCCAAGACCCAACCATCTTGGAACAGTTGCTGTAGTAGATTTAGGTGAAAAATATCATAATTTATACTCTATGAGCAATGTAATTTAGGGGCGTAGTTTCACAATAACTAATTTTATATGCATTTATTTCTGGATTGGATAGAATTTTTGCTTCGGTGGGGGTGTTGGCGATCGCAAAACCGTTTCAAAATAATGAGATTAGCCCTTCCCCCCTGTTTATAGAGATTATTCAAATAGTCTACCTTTTTTTCTGGAACGGCTACAGCATCAGAGCCACAACTGATTGTTTCTGGTCAGTAACCATACTGATTAAATTTTGTATGAAGTTACATATAACAAGGAGCTTAATCCCTTTGTCTATCGAGTCTTGTGATCTGCCTCTTCACATTAAATGGGTACGAGATTGGCGGGAAATATGATAAT
>JAYKIC010000005.1:0-7121 GCA_035284985.1 Leptolyngbyaceae cyanobacterium | reverse complement strand
ATGACTCCAGTTCACCAGCCCTATCTAGTCCCACACCGTCCAGCTTACTGAACCCCACTCCTAGTCTGCCCCGCAATCAAACCCAACAACAGTTTTGGCGGGAAAAACTATTGGGCCAGCCCATCTGGAGTTGTATCCCCTTGGATAACCTACAATTTCGCTTGCAAGATAGTTTAACCACAGCCGCCCGTCACTATGTGCCAGAACAAACCTTGACCATCAGCTTGCAACACTCAGCGGCGGGATTATCGATCGGGTCCGGGCACAGTGGGGAAGGAATCATGACAACGGCATTGGCCATACCCGATGGGGAAAATCCAGAGCTATTTTGGGTGTGGAACGATCGCACCATACCGCCCCTCACCTTAGGTCGGGATCAATTAACCCACATTGAACGCAATATTAATCTGACGGTCAATCCCTTGACGAATCCTGATGGGGAAGTCCGGGGTGGCTTGATTGTGTTAGAAGACATCAGCCAGGAAAAGCGGATGAAGGCGACAATGTATCGCTACATGAATCCGAAAGTGGCGGAACAGGTGATGAGTTTGGGGGATGATGCCCTACAAGTGGGTGAGCGCAAACACGTATCCATCCTATTTTCTGATATTCGGGGCTACACGGCGTTGACGGAGGATCTGGGAGCGCCGGAGGTGGTAGCGCTGCTGAATGAGTATTTTGGCACTATGGTGGAAGCGGTGTTCAACCATGAAGGTACCCTCGATAAATTTATTGGCGATGCGTTGATGGCGGTGTTTGGTGCGCCGTTGCCGTTGGCGAATCATGCCTGGATGGCGATGCTGACGGCGTTGGAGATGCGGCAACGGTTGGCGGTGTTCAATGCCTGCCGCAGTGAAGCATTGAAAATTAAAATTGGCATTGGCATTAGCTCTGGGGAGGTGGTGTCGGGCAATATTGGTTCTCCAAAGCGGATGGATTATACCGTGATTGGCAATGGGGTGGATATTAGTTCTCGGTTGGAGGGGTTGACGAAGTACTATGGCGGTGGCGATCGCCACGGTTGCGATATTATTTTTAGCGAAGATACGCTGCAATCGCTAGAACCGGATCACCGAGACTATCTCCACTTCCGCGAACTAGATCGGATTCGGGTTAAGGGAAAACAACGACCTTTGACCATTTATGAGTTGCTGGGCGATCGCTCCATGATCCTAAGCCCCACAACTAATGAGTTCCTCGCCTGGTATGACGCAGGCCGGAATGCTTACAACCACGGCCAATTTGCTGAGGCACTAACATCCTTTCAAGCGGCCCATCAATTGTGTCCGAAGGACCAAGCAACCCGTATTCATATCGAACGCATCCAGGGATATCTGGTTAACTCTCCGCCTCTGCCATGGGATGGGGTTTACACAATGACAACCAAGTGAGTTGCGAGTTGGTTGACCAAAGTCCGGCATTGGGTGCGGAAACCGCCCCCCTACAAAGGATTGGGGCTATGTAGGGGTCAGGTCGCCTGACCCAAGACAGGCACTTTCCAATAATCGTGCATAAGGCAGTCAGATCGCATTCATCCATCCACCAGCAAGGTAATATGTACTATATCGTGGCGGCAGGAAGCAAGCTGGAGGCGATCGCTACCGGGCAAACAGGAGAGATCACCATGGCTGATTAAACCCAGACTGATCCCGATGATTAAGTTCATAAATGATACAGGTCTTTACTTTTTTTTAAGGATATGGATATGATCTAGGTATAGACTCTAGTTACTTAAACTATATGAGTTTATAGGTTTTCGTCTATGGTCGCGGCTGTTTTTGGGCAGTGAAAGATGCTGAATCGTAGCATTGTGCCCACCTAACTGTTGCCCCATGGACCTCAATCGCCTGTCTCAGGCATTCGACAGAAAAAGATGTTCGCCGGAAGGTATGCGATCGCCATGATTCAATTTCTTGCTGAAACGGCTTGGTTAGTCCCCCTCTATCCCGTAATAGGAATAATGCTTTCGTTGCCTTGGTCTCCTGGCATCATCCGTCGCACTGGCCCCCGGCCAGCGGGTTACATCAACCTATTGACTACCACGTTGGGGTTGCTCCATGGGATCTTGATATTTTCTGCGGTTTGGCACCATCCTCCCCAATATTTATCATTGCCCTGGCTGGAGGTTGCCGGATTGCAACTCACTATCCCCCTCGAAGTATCAGCCCTGACCATCGGAGCCACCATCGTGGTAATGGGTTTAAACTTCCTCGCCCAGGTTTACGCCATCGGCTATCTAGAAATGGATTGGGGTTGGGCCAGATTTTTCTCCTTCTTAGCCTTGTTTGAAGCCGGAATGTGTGCCTTGGTTCTATGCAATTCCCTCTTCTTCAGCTACATTCTGTTGGAAATCCTGACCTTGGGTACCTATCTACTGGTGGGCTTTTGGCTCAACCAATCCCTGGTAATCACGGGGGCACGGGATGCGTTTCTGACCAAACGGGTGGGGGATTTGTTCTTACTGATGGGGGTGTTAGCCCTGTATCCGTTAGCGGGCACCTGGGATTTTAGCCAGTTGGCAGAGTGGGCCAAAACTGCGGAATTAGCCCCCGCTACCGCCACCTTGTTGGGCTTGGCCCTGATTGCGGGACCAATGGGTAAGTGTGCCCAGTTCCCCCTGCACCTGTGGTTGGATGAGGCCATGGAAGGTCCAGCTCCCAGTACCATTCTGCGGAACTCGGTCGTCGTGGCCACCGGAGCTTGGGTCTTAATTAAGCTAGAACCAGTGCTGGCGTTGTCTCCTGTGGCCCTGACCACCATGATGGTCATTGGTGCCGTCACGGCCATTGGCGGGTCACTCATTTCCATTGCCCAAATTGATATCAAGCGATCGCTCTCCTATACCGTCAGTGCCTACATGGGCCTAATCTTCATTGCAGTTGCCAACCAACACACTGAAGCCGCTTTACTCCTTGTTCTCAGCCACGCCCTAGCCCAAGGACTACTGACCATGAGCGCGGGGTCGATCATTCTCAATACCATTACTCAAGACTTGACCCAAATGGGTGGGCTATGGAGCCGTCGCCCCATCTCTGGTTTAAGCTTTTTAGTCGGGGTTGCCGGACTCGTGGGATTGCCTCCCCTAGGCGGCTTTTGGGCCTTACTCAAACTAGCGGATGGCCTGTGGGAGAGCCATCCCTGGCTGTTAGGGGTGCTTTTACTGGTGAACGGGTTGACGGCCTTTAGCATGATGCGAGAGTTCGGCCTGATTTTTGCCGGACCCACCAGTCCCATGACGGTGCGATCGCCTGAAAATATCTGGTTAATCACCCTGCCGATGACCATCCTGATGGGCTTGACCCTACATTTACCCCTCATCCTCCAGGTTGCAGGGCTGCTCCCCAGTTGGGCCAGCTTGGATAAAAATGTGGCCCTGTTGCTGCTATCGTCCAGTAGTATGGGTTGTTTGGCTGGAGGGCTAGTGTATACGATACGACTCCTGCCCCAACCTGTACAGTTGCCCATACCCGCTCTTCAGAATTGGTTCGCCAATGATATGTATACCCCCCAACTGTATCGGTCCACCATTGTGTTCGGGGTGGCATCCCTATCTCGATTAGCGGACTGGTTTGATCGCTTTATCATTGACGGAATCGTCAATCTAGTCGGCTTTGTTTCCCTGATCAGTGGGGAAGCGCTGCGCTATAGCACTAGTGGCCAGGGGCAGTTTTATCTGTTCACAATTACCTTAGCCAGTATTGCCCTGGCCCTCATCACTGGATGGACTCTGGTGTCCCAATCCTTCCCCTTGCCGTAGGGTTCTGCCCCCCTAGATACTTTCCGCACTCGTTGGCCTAATTCACTTGAGAGGTATCACGCTGTCCTATGCTCAGTCTATTAATTTGGGTTCCCGTTGCCGGGGCGATCGCCGTTGGCTTTGCCCCAGTCCCCCCCCGACTATTAAAACTAGCCTCCCTCATCATCAGTGGAGTCGTTTTGCTGTGGAGCCTGTGGCTGGTGGGGCAGTTTGATGCCAGCGATCCAACCTTCCAGTTGCAAGAATATCTCCCCTGGCTCCCCGCCCTAGGGCTAGACTACGACCTAGCGATAGATGGCCTTTCCCTGCCCATGGTGGTCCTCAACAGCTTCCTCACTTGGATCGCCATTTTCACCAGCAATGAGCAAACGGAACGCGCCCGCCTGTTCTACGCCCTGATGCTACTCGTCGGCGGTGGCGTAGCTGGAGCGTTTCTGGCCCACAACTTGCTGTTATTCTTCCTGTTCTACGAAGTAGAACTCATCCCCTTTTACTTGTTAATTTCCATCTGGGGCGGCGAAAATCGCAGCTATGCAGCCACCAAATTTTTGCTGTATACCGCCCTCTCTGGAGCCTTAATTGTGCTGGCATTTCTGGGCCTGATCTGGTTTACCGATGCCTCCAGCTTTACCTACGAATCCCTGGCCGGACAATCGCTGTCCCTGAGCCTACAACTAGTCCTCCTTGTCACGCTGCTCATCGGCTTTGGCATCAAAGTCCCCTTGTTTCCCCTGCATACGTGGCTCCCGGACACCTATGTGGCCGCCTCTGCCCCCGTTGCCATTCTGTTGGGTGGGGTTCTAGCTAAGCTGGGCGCTTACGGCTTGTTACGATTTGGCTTGGGCCTATTCCCCGATGCCTGGGTTTTCTTAGCACCGGGCCTAGCGACCTGGGGGACGATTAGTGTACTGTATGGCGCGATTGTGGCGATCGCCCAAAAAGACATCAAACGCATGGTAGCCTACAGTTCCATCGGGCACATGGGCTATATTCTCCTAGGGGCCGCCGCCCTCACTAGCCTGAGCGTAGTGGGAGCCGTAGCCCAAATGGTCGCCCACGGTTTGATTTTGGCCATTCTGTTTCACCTAGTCGGAGTAGTGGAGACCAAGGTGGGCACCCGCGAACTGGATGTCCTCAACGGGTTGATGAACCCCATCCGAGGATTGCCCCTCATCAGTGCCCTGCTGGTGCTCAGCGGTATGGCTAGTGCCGGAATCCCTGGACTAGTGGGCTTTATTGCCGAATTTCTAGTGTTCCAAGGCAGCTACAGCGTCTTTCCCTGGCAAACCCTGTTGTGTGTAGTCGGCAGTGGACTGACCGCCGTTTACTTCGTCATTCTGCTGAACCGCACCTGTTTTGGCCGATTGGATAACGCGATCGCCTACTTCCCTAAAGTCGAGTGGCGCGAACGAGTTCCCGCCTTAATCTTAGTCATCAGCATTCTATTCTTGGGTATCCAACCCACCTGGCTTGTGCGCTGGAGCGAAGCCACCACCACCCAAATGGTCGCCGCCATGCCAGAAGCTAGCCAGCCCTTCACCCTCCAAACTCTCACCCCCCAGCGCCTCATTCCCAGCGTCTCGCTAGGAATCTCCCCAGAGGCTCCGCCTCACTCTTGACCCTGAGCCAGAGGCTCCGCAGACGTACCCAGACGGAGGCTGGGCATCAGCCAGCCACTCACTCACCCACTACCCACTACCCACTACCCAGCCATGACTGCCACCCTAACAACCTCAGCCCAACTCCCCCCCTCCACCCACGAATTTGCCGATGTGATCCATCGGCTAGAATCGGGAGGGTCCATGCTACCCGATACGCCGGAAAACTTGATGCAAATCATCGGCATCTACAAAGCCTACGCTGTCCCCATGGATTTCTACTGGCGTGACTTGCTCTACATTGCTGAGCGGGTCTTCCTCAATCCCCTACCTGCCTTCAAGTATTTTCTACCCAAAGAATATCTAGATTTACCGAATCACTATGCTGGGGACACCGCTGATCTACGGATTTGGCGGGGCGAAGCGACGGCCCATCCCGAACTCATCGAGTTCATGCAAAAAGGGGAAACCAACCGCCCCATGCCCAAACTACTGCATCACCTCTGGCACGATCGCATCAACATGGAATTTGCTGAAGCTTGTATGCGAGCCATGCTGTGGCATCAGGAGATGTACACCCCGGTCAATCGGTTTTATGATTACCTGGAAACCGATGAATACATTACCAACGCCGATCGCGCCATCCGAGCCTATTTCAAAGGCAATCCCTTGATGCTGGGTCTCTACAAACTTTTCCCTGATATGTTTCTGGAACAGGTACGCCAGTTATCCTACTATTCCAACCTCGGTTTGTTCTGGGAAGTCATGGCTCCGGTGTTCTTTGAAATGTCCGATTTATACGATGAGGGTAAAATGACCACGGTGCCGGAGGCCATGGAGTTTTTGGTGAATGGCATATTTGCGATCGCCGGACGACCCATTTACCACCACGCCTATATCAACGGCGAATGCTACGAAATCATTCCCAAGTCCAAAGGCTTCACCTGGCTCTACGAAGCCGCCTTACCCTATGTAGAATCCGTGTTCTATCGCACCGCCCCCTTCCGAGGCACCAAATCCTACAACGCCCAAGCCCACCAAGTCCCCACCGACCAAGCTGACTTCCACTACGGCATTCTCTACGCCGATGTCTTTCCTGTCGGCACCGCTGGCATTCCCCCCACACTCCTCATGCAGGACATGTTGCACTTCTTGCCCCCCTATCTAGTGGATTATTATAAACAGCACTGTCGTGGCGAAGACGACATGCTGATCCAGCTAGGCATTACCTTCCAACGGTCCATGTATAACGTCACCTCCGCCGTCATCCAAGCCCTCCGTACCGCCCTCCTCTATCCCCTCGATGACCCCAACCCTGAGCATCTCAAAGCCAACCGCGCATTTTTTGAGAGCCAACTGGATCGCTTCAAGCGCCCCGAAGCCCGTTTGAGAGATATCCAAAACCAAGACTACCGCTAGTTCCAGCCCCACCCTAGTTCCCAGGCTCCGGCTGGGAACCCACCCGGAGCCTCTGGCTCCGTTCCAATACGAGGCAGAGCCTCTACTTGTGCTCCCCAGCGAGACACTGGGAACCAGAATCTAAAATCTAAAATCTAAAATCTAAAATCTAACCATGCCTGACATCGTAGACATCGCCGTTAGTAACGATAGCTTCACCACCCTGGTGACAGCAGTCAAAGCCGCCAACTTAGTAGACACTCTCAAAAGTCCGGGACCATTCACCGTGTTTGCCCCCACCGATGAGGCATTCGCCAAACTGCCACCGGGCACGATTCAAACCCTGGTGCAAAATATTCCCCAACTGA
>JAYKIC010000004.1:0-3838 GCA_035284985.1 Leptolyngbyaceae cyanobacterium | reverse complement strand
CAGATGGGCTGGCCCAATAGTTTTTCCCGCCAAAACTGTTGTTGGGTTTGATTGCGGGGCAGACTAGGAGTGGGGTTCAGTAAGCTGGACGGTGTGGGACTAGATAGGGCTGGTGAACTGGAGTCATAATCCTCTAGGGGACACCCCAATAGTTCCAACGCTGCATCATTAATCGTGACAATTTTTCCTTGCAGGTTGGTAGAAATGACCGCATCCGATAGGCTCGACAGAATATCTTTTTGGTATTGTTCTTCCTGAAGTACCCGGTCAAATAACTGGGCATTTTCTAACGCAATTCCGGCCTGAACATTAAATGCCTCCATAAACTCTTCATCGGAATAGTTGAAGTTACCCTGTTTCTTATTAATCAGTTGGGTGACACCAATGAGTTCCCCCGACGAGTCAAATACGGGCATACATAGAATATTGTGGGTGCGGTAGCCCGTCCGTTGATCCGTTGTTGGGTCAAAGCGGGGATCTTCGTAGGCATCGGGGATATTTAAGGATTGGTGGGTTGAGGCAACGTATCCGGCAATGCCTCGGTTGGCGGGAATCCGAATATCAATCGTGTCTGTCCCATTGGCATCGGCAATGGTAGACCATAATTCCCCCCGTTCTCGATCTAGCAAAAATAAGGTGCTGCGATCGGCCTGCATTAATTTTCGAGCCTCATCCATGACTGATTGGAGGGTATCGTTGAGGTCCAGGCTTTGGGCCAAGCAAGCGGTGGCCCGTAGCAGTGAATGAACGCCTCGCTGGTTGCGTGCCGCTACGTAAAATGAGGTACAGCTTTCTAAAATAATGCCGATAGCGTCGGCAAATTCCCGAAACTGTTGTTCATCAGTCTCATCAAAGGGGTGCTCTCCGGCTTTATTCAACAACTGCACTACCGCTACTACACGGGTATGGGAGTTGTCGAAAACGGGCATACACAAAATATTGCGGGTATGGTAGCCTGTTTTTTGATCAATGCGGTGGTTGAATAGGGGATGGTTATAGGCATCAGGAATATTTAGGGGTTGGCCTGTCATTGCGACATGACCTGCGATGCCCGTATCTTTGGGCATCCGAATCTCCTGGGTCAGGCGTGTTTCCCGTTCGCCTTGGGCAACTTTGGCCCACAATTCATTTTTGTCCTCATCGATTAAAAAAATGGTAGTGCGATCGGCTTGTAGCACTTGGCCGATTTTGAAGGTAAAGGCTTCTAGAATCTGCTCTAGAACGCCTTCCATTGATTCATTTTTAATCAGATCTAAGACTTGAAGATAGTGTTGAAACTCCCCGGTAATCTGGTCCAGTAGCCCGATAAATTTGGGCACGGGTAAATCTTTGACGCGATGGGTCAGGGTATAGTTGGGGTTCGCGTTGGTTAATGTGGCCAACATGTTGGCTGCCCGATTATGGGGAGAGGATGTCATAGGGTGTTCCTGGGGCCAGACGAAAGGATTGGCAACTAGGTTCAGTTCAATGGTTAGATGCAAAACCCCAAGAGCTTGTTTGAACCGCTGGACTTTGTAGCGTTGGTGGCTCGAAGTCGCAGCTAACTCTGCAAAAACCTGCTTTTGCAGGTTAGTGTCCCTGAGTCGCAATTTTAATCGCGATGGTGAATGGTTTGGGCTATGCACAACACAAACTACACCCTCTATTCTTAGGCTACAGGATAGACCAGGAATCTGGCAGGGTTTTGAAAAGAATCTGAGTGTTTCCAGTGGTTTCAGTGATACTGGCGATCGCCCCTCACCGTTTTGTGCCCCCAGTCCAAGCTTCTCCTCCCTTTCATTAAGTTGGCTCCAATTCATCCCATGAAAAGCAGTAAAGGACTTTGCCTCCCTGTTCATCGGTGTATACAGTGTTTTGGTCAGGATCGTAAAGTTGGACTAAAACGTCTGTTACAACATCAGTAGATTCATCAATTACGATGGCGGCAACAATACCCTGCTGAAAGGTAATTGATGTAGTAGGGTGGGGTTGAAACGGTTGCTTAAGGTAAACACAATCCCCCTCTCTCATACTTTGTATCCTAGATGTTTGTATCCGTATCCTAGATGTTTGTATCCTAGACGTTTTTCCTTGAAGTGCCTCTTTTCTCAACGATTTAGTTGGTCATTAACGGCTGACTGTTGTTCAAGTCTTCCCAAAGCTGTTGAATTTGGGTAAATGCCTCATCTGAGGACAGCTTACCCCCTGTATGTAAGTTACTAATGTATCCTACTCGTTGGGCAAATTCCTGTAGGTTTGCGTCAAAAATTAATGCGTCTATGCTAAATGAGCCGTGAAACTGGGCCGAGGGATATAAAAACTGTTGCATTGATTGTTCCATGATATTAACCTCAGTTGTTATAAAAACTCAGTGAAGTAGTAAAAGGAACGATTGACACAACCAAGGGGAACTAAGATGGTCGGTCGCACGGACAGAACCTGTACTACCAACGATCTTAACCTACTCTTAACCATGGGGGCAAGGCGATCGCCCCCAGTGATAGGGGGCGAGGCTCAAATTGTAAGAAAACGCCACAGAGTCTTTAAAACTTAAAATATTTGGATGGGACGATCAGGGTTTAATGGACTAAACCCTTGCTGGATGGGCGATCGCCCAATTCAGACCCAATCTAGACCTGATTACTATAAAAGAGCTTGACGATGGTTTCTCTGGGCACACTAGATTTGCCAACTTGTATTTACTAGCCATTAAGGACTTGTTGACCATGGGTAATGCTGATTCTCCGATCAATGTTTTAATCTCCGGAACCTTGATCATCGGTAGTATTGCATTTTTAGTGCTGTGGGCGCTCCATTCCGCCTATCCCTACAGCTAATTCTCTGGAACTAACTGGGGGCTTCTGTCTATGGGGACATAGACACTTGACTCGTCCCAAACAACCGTACATCGTTGTATGACATCAAGCATCTAAGCAAAGCACGAGAGGTGAATGTCACCCCTCGTTTTTTTTAGTTTTAATTGGGGATTGCTGAAGAAAAAAACTAACTGTGCCAAGGGATTGATGGGAATAGGGCTGGGAGGCCGCTTCTGTGCCTAGTTCCCGCCCACAGCAATCGGTGGATGAGGGTGACACTTGTAATATGTTGCACTACAATATGTAGTAAGGCGTATTCATTTGTTACTGACCCCCTTATTTACAAAGAGTTTCATGGCATCTTATCGAGATTTATTGGGTTACTTTCGACCCTACCGGGCGATCGCCACCCTCAGCATCGCCGCCCATAGTCTATTTGAAATTGTTGACCTTTTATTACCCTATGTCACGGGTCAAATTCTCAACATTTTAGCGGGTGGCACCCTCGATCCAGTGAGTCAAGCGGTCATCAATAGCATTGCTACCTTCACGGGTCAGGCCACCACCCAAGGCTTTATTCTGACGGTCCTACTAATTATTGTGTTTATCGTAACAGTGTTGCGAGCGCCGATCCAGCCCTGGCTAGGGTTATGGTTTCACTGGGCGATTCCTTTGGATGCTCGGCGGGAGCGATCGCGCCAAGTCATGGCCAAAATCCTCTCCCTGCCCCTGGATTTCTACGATGAAAACAACCCTGGACGGGTGGCGGGTCGGGTAGCCCGTGGTCTATCCAACCATACCTGGACCTACCCCATGATTGCCGGACAGTTAGCCCCCAAAATTTGCCGGGTACTGGGTATTTTCGCTGTCATTTGGTGGTTGGATTGGCGCATCGCCCTGGCTTTTCTGCTTTCGTTCATTGTGATTCTTGGTTTCACCGTTAGGGGCCTGAAATATGTGATTAAACGGGAGGAAGCGCTGGATAAGTATATGGAAAATACCGAAAGCCGCACCTCCGAAATCATCACCAATATCAAAACGGT
>JAYKIC010000003.1:0-5937 GCA_035284985.1 Leptolyngbyaceae cyanobacterium | reverse complement strand
CCGACGGGGCGATCGCTGATACCACAGGGCACAATATCCCCAAAGCCATCCAAATTGGGACAAACATTGAGGGCAAACCCATGCATCGTAATCCAACGGCTCACTTTTACCCCAATGGCCGCCACCTTATAGCCCTCCACCCATACCCCGGTCAGCCCCTCAATCCGTTCTCCTTGAATACCATAGTTCTGTAAAACCTGAATAATGACCGCTTCTAGCTGACGCAGGTACCAATGTAAGTCTTGGCGATAGCGCCGCAGATTGAGGATGGGATAGGCCACAATTTGCCCCGGACAATGGTATGTCACCTCGCCCCCCCGCTCAATTCGACAGACTTCTGCCGCCATCGCTTGTGGATCGTGCTTGAGAAAAGCCAAACTGGCCCCTTGTCCCAAGGTATACACGGGGGGATGTTCCAGCAACAGCAGTCCATCATCTAAATCAGGATTAAGTCGCCGCTGGGCCACCAGCGATCGCTGCCACTCCCATGCCGTTTGAAACGGCACTAGCCCCGGACAATATAACCACCCCTGCCCCCAGGGTTGCCGATACCACCCCTCACCCATCATCCCTTCCCTATTTTCAGCCAGTCCCAAACTCTCCAACTCCATAAAACACGCTTGACAAGCATTGCAAGGGTATTTCGACACAAATTAGGTTAAAAATCTTCTGAAAGCTCATCAAGAATTATCACTGGATGCAAAGCATTTTAAACGTCGGTGTTATCCAGAATACAAAGTGCTAGGGTAAAAGTAAGAAAGAAGCCAACATTAATTTTAGGAGGCGGCTTTATGAAGCTTGTTATCCAGGGCAAAAACATAGAAATCACCGATGCCATTCGAGAGTATGTGAACCAGAAGATTGAACGAGCTGTTAGTCATTTTCAGTCTCTAACAACAGAAGTAGACGTTCATTTGTCAGTGGCCCGGAACCCTCGGATAAATCCTAAACAAACAGCGGAGGTTACTATCTATGTAAATGGGGCAGTTGTTCGGGCCGAGGAAAGCAGTGAAAATCTGTATGCCAGTATCGATTTAGTGGCGAATAAGATAGCCCGTCAATTGCGTAAGTATAAAGAAAAGCGTCGGTCTCATGAGCATGTAAGTGTTAAAACGACAGCCGTGCCTGATGCGCCACCTTTGGAGCCAGCCCTAGTTAAGGATCAGGTTCCAGAACTTCCCTCAGAGGTTGTGCGAACCAAGTATTTCGCCATGCCTCCCATGTCGGTTGAGGAAGCGCTAGAGCAGTTGCAACTCGTTGATCATGACTTTTACATGTTTCGTAATAGTGCCACGGATGAAATTAACGTGATTTATGAGCGAAATCATGGAGGTTATGGGGTTTTACAGCCCCGTAGTGGCAATGGTCATGTCCATGGCAAGTTCGCGGAACTATCCCATCGGGCCGGATCAAATGCCAATGGCAATGGAGAACAGCCCAGTGGGGAGTATGCCAATAATGGTCTTGTTCCAGCGGCTGATGAGCGTTCTCTGAGAAGTCTGGTATAGCGATTGTAGGCTTTACTGATTGACTGCTAGTCTACGCTCTTCGTAGAATAAACCCCCTTCACTCTTGTAGTGGAGGGGTTTTTTAGGGTCTATATTCAGTCACACTAGACGGGATCAGCCAAACTAGACGGTTTGGGGATAATTTTGGAGGGCGATCGCCGCTGCCATGGCGACATTTTCATTGCTATCCTTAGCCAGATACTTCAAAGCGGAAAAACTCTTGGGGCTGGGCAACTGACCCAATGATTCCGCCAGTCGTTGTCGGATCAGCCAATCCTCCGATTGGGCAAAGACAAGGATTTTATCCACGGCATTAATGGCACCAATTTCCCCTAGGGCGGCGATCGCTGCCTGTTGTATCACCACCTCTTCACTATCCAGTCCTTTGATCAGGGCATCATAGGCCCGCATATCTTTGAGATTGCCCAAGGCCACCGCCGCACTAAAGCGCACGAGCCAATCGGTATCTTCGTAAAACGCTCGGTGCAGGGGTTCAAAGCCCCGTGGATCTTCCAGGTAGCCGAGGGCACCCGCCGCATCAGCCCGGATGCCGTAGTCGGGGTCATTTTGCAACAAGTCTACGAGAATGGGAAAGGATTCCGCCGTTACCTTGATACCCAGGGCAAAAATCGCCATGGACCGAATGGGACCGTTGATGTCATACAACACTTTCTTGATCAATGGCACCGCATCTTCAGCGCCAACATCCCGCAAACTGGCTAGGGCTAACATGCGATCGCGGGCGCTTTCGCTGTCCAGTTGAAGGGAAATTTCATTCAGGTCTTTCTGCATTCGCATACCCCAGCCCCATGCACATCCCTCCTATTATAACGAGGGCCACCGCCCCAGCAGAGAGTAAGGCTATGGACACTGATGATTGGTAATGGTGGGTGGAGCGGCTCCCCGCTCCCCTTCACAGAAAATTGAAGTGGTCAGACCTCTATTGCCACTCACACCCAGCCAAACTTGTCCCGCAAAAGAACGCAATTGGGGATCGACCTGGCTGGCTTCCGTTAACGCCACCAAACTGCCAGAACCGATATCATTGCCCTGCTGAGTTTGATAACTATAGTGCTTCGTTGTGTCAGGAATGCCAACGCCCAGATTCCCAACACTTGAGGAGAATTGGCCGTATTCCATGAAATAAGTTTGTTGCCCTTTGCTGACAGCGGACACATACATACGGGCTTCAGACTCCTTGGCTTTGAGCGCATGGCTGACAATGGAGGGGAGGGCGATCGCCGCTAAAATTCCCATTACAATCATACTGATGAGCAGCTCAGTCAGGGTTAGTCCCCGATCAGTATGGTGATGTCGGGGATAACGATGTAAAAGATATCGCCACCATAATCCATAGTTTTGATGGCAACAAGCTGGGGAGTGTGTCGGCGTTGTCATGGCATTAACATTGAACAAGTATGAACTTAAATGAAATTAACGAGGTAGGGCCAAACCCTAGGAATAATCAGGCTTAAGCCGACCCAGACGATTAGCGTTGCATTCACTCAAAAACCATAATTTTCAAGACAATTATTTTTACGTTCCCCACTTTGGGCATCCGGAACCTAGTACCCCATCCAGGAAACTTGGCCGAGTTTGTCTACGGCCATCCCTCACAAAATTCCTAGCTCGCCAAAGTTAGCCCAGCAAATTAGTAGGATTCACCCCGATCACTAACGGGGAGTTAGTAGTCATAACAGCCGAATCAAAGCAAAGATCAACGTTACAATGTCCATGCTGCCGACCAGAATCGTGAATAATCCTGATGAGTATCGACAGCAAACGCATTCATCCTTGCACGATCAAGGTAGTATAGGGTAATAATTCTTAATAAACTAAAGTAAAGACTGATAGCTGCTGTTCTTTCAATCCCCTGATCACTTTATGACGCAATTCTATCAAGAAGCCCAACCTCATCATGTGGTTATCGTTGGCGGTGGTTTTGGTGGTCTCTATGCCGCTAAATCTCTCCAAGACCAGACTATTCAGGTGACGCTAATCGATAAGCGCAACTTCCATCTGTTCCAACCGCTGTTGTACCAAGTTGCCACCGGGGGGCTATCGGCGGGTGATATTTCGTCCCCTTTGCGTGCCGTTTTGCGGGAACAGCGTAACGTGAACGTGCTGATGGGAGAGGTGATTGGGGTAGACCCGGATCGTCAACAGATTATGCTGAAGGATGGGGAACCCGTCAGTTACGATAGCTTAATTGTGGCGACTGGGGTCAAACACCACTATTTTGGCAAGGAACACTGGGCTGACATTGCACCGGGGATTAAAACAATAGAAGATGCCCTGGAAATGCGCCGCAGGATTTTCCTGGCATTCGAGGCGGCTGAAAAAGAGTCGGACCCAGCACGGCGGAAAGCGTTGCAAACGTTTGTGGTAGTGGGAGGTGGTCCCACTGGGGTTGAGTTGGCTGGTGCTCTAGCGGAATTGGCCCATGGTACCCTTAAGCATGATTTTCGTCACATTGATACGTCTAAAACCCAGATTCTATTGCTGGAGGGAATGGATCGGGTATTGCCGCCCTATCCGCCTGAGTTATCCGTTGAAGCGCGGAAATCCCTAGAAAAGCTGGGGGTAACAGTTCGCACTAGCACATTGGTGACAAACATTGATGGCGATGTGGTGACGCTCAAGTGTGGTGATCAGCAGGAACAGATTTTGACGGGAACCGTGTTGTGGGCTGCGGGGATGCAGGCTTCTCCCCTGGGTAAGGTAATTGCGGAGAAAACGGGGGCTGAACTCGATCGGTCGGGTCGGGTGAAGGTTGAACCGGACTTCAGCGTTCCGGGCTATCCCAATTTTTATGTGTTAGGGGATTTGGCCTACTATGATCATCAAGGCGATCGCCCCCTAGCCGGAACCGCCGCCGTTGCCATGCAGCAGGGTGAATATTTAGGCAAGTATATCCGCAAGAAACTCGTGAATCAAGCGATCGCCCCATTCCGATATCGGGATTATGGCAGCATGGCCGTGATTGGTCGCAATGCGGCAGTGGCCCATTTGGGATTGGCTAAAATCTCTGGATTTCCCGCTTGGTTTATTTGGGTTTTTGTGCATATCTACTTCTTGATTGAATTTGACAATAAGTTGCTGGTAATGACCCAGTGGGCTTGGAATTACTTCACCCGTCAACGGGGAGTACGGCTCATTACTGGGGATGATGATTTGCCCTTTGAGATGAAAGCGGCTGAATTAGCGGCTGAAAACGGTTCTGGCCTTCCTTCACCGGAGGAGCCACAACCCACCCCCAAAGGAAATCGACCCTCCAATATTAAGATTTAAGACAGGTTTGATATCATTTTCTGAAATCTTACCTCAAACTCCTGAAAAATAGGTTGTGGGCTTATATGATGTAGGTGAAAAATGTCAACGGTATAAATCACGTATCTATCAAGGCTTGCAATGGTGAGAGTTTAATGGCCTCTTTTTAGTGGAAACACTCGCCAGGGACTCTATGGTTAGATAGCCTTTTGCGTTTACTATTGACGAACTTCTAGTTTATTTGCCTTCATTATCCCCCTTGAAACTGGTTTTCTGGCATCATTTGGTGTTTCCGGTTTGGAGTAGGGGGCAGATCCGAAATTCCTGGTACATCGGTAGCAACGGTTGCTGGAGCGCTGGATTTAAGGGATTCCACGATTTCATTATCATTGGTTTTTATCCACAAAAAGGGTGTTGTGAGCCAAGTTTATGAGTACCCCAACTTATCGCCAACTACTTGCCCAGGTTAGTCGTTTTGGTACGACCCTCTCGCTTCATCTCCCCATCCACGAATCGGCGATCGCTTCCCAAATCCGTAACATACGTTCTATTTACCAGGATTTGGAAGCCACACAACTTAAAGTCAGGCTGTTGGAAAGTCAGTCATGGCGGTTAATGCAGCGGGATCAGTATCGCCAACTCGATCAATTGCTGCATCGTTTAATTCACGAAGCGGTCAATATGCTATTACTGGCGGAAGAATTTGCCACCGACCCAGCCGGGACGCTCAGTTGTCTCCGGGAAGTGAATCGGCGTAAAGATCGGGTGATGCAGGACATTTATCGCTTGTCCAACCCAGATCGCTCATTGGTCAACCTTTCCCCTGCATTGGCTGTAACCCAGGGTCAATCCAATCATTACCGGGCGGAGGTATCTGCTTAGGTCCAATCCCAATCGCCTAGGAATGGGGATTTTTTGGGGTCCAAGACAGGGTTGATTGAGGCGTTGACTCACTCAACCCTGTTTTTTGGGTGTAAGGCGATGGTTTCAATTATCCCACTGGCGCTCAGAGATTGGCTGGGGTTCCCTGCGGTTGTGTAATCTGAATCACCTAGACGGGTATTCCCAGTGTTTTAATTGAGAAACAGGGTAAATTCCTGTTTGACGCTGCATGGAAGACTAATATGGATGACACGACCCTTAACACCTTGCTGGATGC
>JAYKIC010000002.1:0-3288 GCA_035284985.1 Leptolyngbyaceae cyanobacterium | reverse complement strand
GAATACATGTCGAGTTAGAACGGTAACTGCTAACCAGAACCTAGCAGTTACATTGAATATATGCCCCTTATCTCTAGATGTCCACGAATTTATGCCACAAGTCAAAATGGGCAGCACCATTTTCATTGCTTTTCAAGCATCCAAAAGTCTTGCCAATCCATAATATTACAAGGCTTCACCCGCCAGATCCGGCCATTCAGCATCGCCCCCCATCCCCCGCATAGACGATCCCCTCAAGCTGAAATCCAGAACTGTCCTGCCAAAATTGGCAGGGGAAACCCACCAGAAGCAAGACCTCTCCCTGCCAATTACCCCCCTGTCAGCGTAGCCCCATCACGCCAGCCATCAGGCAGAACTCCAGAGGTGCCCGATCACACTGGAAGCCACTCATACATTTACCTTATGTCTTTTTAACCCCACTTCTAATTACGGATCTTAATCACACCCGGAATAGGGATATATCCCTATATGATCCCTATATGGTGATATGATTGGTCTCAACATTGGAGGTTAATCTTAGTAAATATCATTAAGAGGGCAAGACGCAGTGACTAAAGTAGCAATCAATGGATTTGGACGGATTGGGCGGAACTTTGTACGGTGTTGGCTGACTCGTCAGAATAGTCAGCTTGATTTGGTTGCTATCAACGATACTTCCGACCCCAAAACCAACGCCCACCTACTCAAGTATGACTCAATGTTAGGGAAGTTGGATGCAGACATTAGCTGCGATGAGAACTCCATCATTATCAATGGGAAGTCTGTTAAGTGTACCTCCGACCGTAACCCCCTTAACTTACCCTGGAAAGACTGGGACGTTGATTTGGTGATTGAGTGTACAGGGGTCTTCTGTGATTATGCAGGTGCTGCCAAGCACATGCAAGCAGGGGCAAAAAAGGTTTTGATTACTGCTCCTGGCAAAGGCAAGGAAGTCGGTACTTTCGTTGTGGGAGTAAACCATACTGATTATGATCATAATCAGTATGACGTTGTTAGCAACGCTAGTTGTACCACCAACTGCTTAGCCCCGATTGTCAAAGTACTCCATGAAAACTTTGGCATCATTAAGGGAACCATGACAACAACCCACAGTTACACAGGGGACCAGCGCTTACTTGACAACAGCCACCGGGATGTTCGTCGTGCCCGTGCAGCGGCATTAAATATTGTTCCCACTAGTACTGGTGCAGCTCAAGCCGTTGCTTTAGTCGTTCCTGAGATGGCCGGTAGACTCAACGGCATAGCCATGCGTGTACCTACTCCTAATGTCTCGGTTGTTGACTTTGTAGCCCAGATTGAAAAGAGTACTATTGCCGAGCAAGTTAATGATGTCTTGAGAAAAGCATCAGAGACAACCATGAAAGGAATTCTCGCCTATAGCGATCTTCCTCTAGTATCCATCGATCATCGAGGCGAAGATTGCTCCTCCATCGTTGATTCTAGCTTGACCATGGTTCTTGGCGGAGACATGCTTAAGGTTATTGCCTGGTATGACAATGAGTGGGGTTACAGCCAGCGAGTTGTTGACCTTGCCGAGTATATGGCTGAAAAGTGGGCCTAATTTACAGAAATCGTCTTATATCCCACGCTTAGTGATAGTCAGGAAATAAAGCTAGAAATTTATTGGTGGTTGGCGCTTTGTGTCCGCCGCCAATAAGTTACCTCGGTTTTTTTCAAGATCTATCCTTTGAAGGACGTAGGATATAAGACGCTAAGGTAATGGGGTTCAAGGGTCCATTGACAAGTTCGATCAGCCTAATAACCTAGATCTGGGTTTTGTTCTTGGAATTCAGAGAGGTAAGTGGGTCCATCTGCTATTTCTGTTGGAAGCCCTAATCCTGTACCCTTTGATTGTGGGATTTGCCCAAAAAGTATCTCTGGGTTTTCCCCTAATATGAGGGAGTCCAGAGATTTAGTTTGTTTAAAAATTTTCGTAAAATTAAGGTAGATGAGTAACGCAGTTCTCGATTAATGGGGGCTTCAGATATTCCTAGACTCGTCCGATATAGAGGTGTCAGGCTCTTCAAACTTATAACCCACGCCTCTAACTGTTTGAATCAGAGCAGGTTCAGACGTATCAATTTCAATTTTCTTCCGAATTTGACCAATGTGGACATCTACAACGCGCTGGTCGCCCACATATTCATAGTCCCAAACTTTTTGAATAAGTTCGGCCCGTCGCCATACCCTGCCTGGATGGCTGGCTAAAAAGTGCAAAAGGTCGAATTCGAGGGCTGTTAAAAGGATCGGGTTGCCATCTAAGGTCACTTCCCGCCGCACTGGGTCGATCATGAGGCGATTGAAGGTTAGCCGCTGCTGCTCTGCGGTAGTCACAGGGCGTTGTCGTTTCAAAATAGCCCCAACCCGTACTTCTAGCTCACTCAAGCTAAAGGGCTTAGTCAGGTAATCATCTGCACCTTGGGAGAAACCACGGATTTTATCCGCTTCATCGGAGCGACTGGTCAGCATCAAGACAAATACTCCAGTCCGCTTTTGCATTTCCTCACAAAGCGCATATCCCGTGGAGTCTGGCAAGTTTACATCGAGAATAACTAGGTCTGGATTAAACTCTTCAAAAATAGCAAGGGCAGACTTGCCATCCTCTGCCGACTCCATCTGGTAGTCATGCTTAGATAGAAATCGGTAAATAAGCGTACGAATTGATGAATCATCATCAACGACGAGAATTTTGGCTGATGCCATGGGCGTAACCTTGTGTGACAGAACAAAGGGACCGCAAGGGGTCAATTCAGATATCCAGGGTTTGGCTCATTTACTCTGCAAAGCTAAGCATCAACTTAAGAAGCAGTAAACTACAGTTTCAACAATCGACCTGAAATAAAAGGTAACTTACTGAACTGTTATAGCATTCATGAGCCGATGCACTCATCTGATTTCGGTAAGCTAAAAGCTATACCCTAGAATATGGAAGTGGATAGAAATGTACCCAGATATTAGCGATCTTAACCATCAGTCCCGATCTTAAATGAAGTATAACGACACCGATTATACCTAGATTAAGCTAAATGCTCCACCTCGCGCATTCTTTTACTGATTTATAATCTGGTGTTCTTTTAATCTGGACAAAATTCGCCATAAATCGTAACATTTTAGCAGAAAGGAAGGTGGGGTTAATCTGCTCTAGTTCTCGGTTTGTTAGTTTCTGTTGTTACCTTACCTGGTAGTCTTTTTAAGTGACGGCCCTGTGTTGGGGAAAAGTGGGGTAGAACTGTCCCCATCCATCAGTTTGCTCCGCTATGAGGTAGTTAAAGATGGATGGACCTGCCG
>JAYKIC010000001.1:0-10959 GCA_035284985.1 Leptolyngbyaceae cyanobacterium | reverse complement strand
CCGTTATCGGTAAACCGATTTTGACCCGGATCAGTCGGGGTGCCCAAGTCGGGGCGGGAGTTGGCGATCGCCACCAAGCCATCCTGCTCGTTATACTCCATCACATTGCGCCGCAACACAGGCTGGGCCTGTCCCTGGACAATCACCCCTGATCGGTTATTCCAAATACGGTTATCCGTCAACACCGGAGCCGCCTGTTGACCAATATTGATGCCAAATCCCGTATCTTCAAAAATATTGCCGATGACTTGGGGCCGACTGGTGCCGTAAATCGTGATGCCATTGGCCCCATTGCGCTGAAAATAATTGTTTTGGATGAGGGGATTACTCGCCCCTGTCACTGCAATGCCATCATGGACATTTTGGGTAAAGGTGTTATGGGTTACGGTGGGATGGCTGGATTCAATCCACAAGCCATACCCCCGACCTTCAGGATTCGTAATCGTTACCCCGGTGAGCATGGCGTTATTGGCCCCCAACAGGGTCACATTCTGACGGGCAAAGGTGGGACTGAGAAACGAACCACTGCCCCGAATCACAATTCCCCGTCCGTTACTGTTAGCATCTCCCTGGACCGTCACCCCCGGTTTCAATTGCAGCGGAAATTGTTCCCCCGTTTCGCTGCTATACAATCCCGGTGACAAACGAATAACCGTACCGGATTGGGCTACCTGTAAGGCACGGGTGAGGGTGCGGAAGGGCGATCGCTCACTGCCATCCCCCCAACCGTCATCCCCCAGAATCGGACTGACAAATAAAATAGTTGTGTTAGCCAGACGGGTATCTGCCGCTTCTGCCAAGTGGGAGGCTGGGTTGGATATGGGAGGAAGGGCGATCGCCCCCATCCCGTTCCCAGCCATGCCACTCCAAGCCAAGACCGATAGCAGCCCCACACGGGAACCGAGGGAAACCCTACATCCCTTGGCCCATTTTGCAGGGGGCAGCAAGGGATCTGACTGACCGTTTGATTGCCCAGTAGAATAGACCAGATTTGAGCAGGATTGAGGACTAGAAGGAAACCAAGCAGAGGGGAAATGCAACATAAGATTAAGCGCTTCGACAGGGGGAAATGAAGGGTGCATGATGGTGATATTCTGCCTGATTTTCTCTAGTTTGCAACGAGCATTACGCTAACTTTTCTAAAGTTCATTGCAATAACGTAACCAAAACCATCGGGCACAGCCCAAAACGACAAGTTAATTACGCCAAAAATACCCCCACCTATTATGATCGCAGCAGCAGAACTGCACTACCATAAGGGCTGACACTGGTGTTTATGGGGTTGGTAGGACTAACGATTGCAGATCCGTACACACAATAGCAGAGCTAGGGCGAATGGCAAGGTACAGGGATGATTGAGCATAAGGAACAGCAGGTTTATTCAGAATCAGCCGTATATCGGATCTTAGATGCCAACTTGGATCGGGCGCGGGAGGGCATTCGGACCATTGAGGAATGGTGTCGCTTTGGGCTAAATCAACCTGAGCTGACGGAAAAGTGTAAGACGTTGCGCCAGACCCTAGCCCTCTGGCACACCCCTGAATTACGGGCCTCGCGCAATACTCCCGATGATCCGGGCACAGACCTCACCCATCCCCAGGAAGCCCAACGTAGTGGTTTGGCCCATGTCTTGCAAGCTAATTTTTGTCGGATTCAGGAAGCGTTGCGGGTGTTGGAAGAATACGGCAAACTGTATCGGGATGATATGGCAACGGCCAGTAAACAAATGCGCTACGAGATCTACACCATGGAAAGTGAACTAATGGGGTATCATCGCCATCAAAAGTTGCTTCAGGCACAACTTTACTTAGTTACGTCACCCAGCGATAACCTATTCTCAGTGGTGGAGCAGGCACTGCAAGGGGGATTGAAGTTGGTGCAATATCGGGCAAAGGATGAGGATGATCTCACCCGGTTGCAGATTGGCCAAAAGCTGAAGGAGTTGTGTCATCAGTATGATGCCCTGTTTATTATGAACGATCGGGTTGATCTAGCCTTAGCGGTGGATGCGGATGGGGTGCATTTGGGCCAGCAAGATTTGCCGTTGGCGATCGCCCGTCAACTTCTAGGCCCACACCGCATCATTGGTCGCTCCACCACCAACCCCCAAGAAATGGTCGCCGCCCTGGAACAAGGCGCAGACTACATCGGCGTTGGTCCTGTACACACTACCCCCACCAAACCGGGGAAAGCTGCCGCTGGCCCGGAGTATGTGCGCTACGCTGCCCAGCATTCCACCGTTCCTTGGTTTGCCATTGGTAGCGTTAATACGGATAACCTTAGTGAGGTAATTGACGCTGGAGCCAATCGTGTCGCTGTAGTTCGAGCCATCATGCAGGCGGAAAATCCCACCCTAGTGACTCAGTACTTTATCTCCCAACTCGCCTATGGCCAGAGGATGCGTTTGGCCTTGCCATGCTCCTAGTCAACTTTGGTTGAAAAGAACGAAGAACGAGGAACGAAGAACGAAGAACGAGGAACGAGGAATGAAGAACGAGGAATGAAGAACGAGGAATGAAGAATGCTCCAGCGCTCCAATTCCCTAACTCCCCCACTCCCTAACCCACCATGTCTACTATTACCCTGACTGTCAATGGCGAAATTCGCCAGAGCCAATCCCATCTCGCATTACCCCAGTTGTTAGAGTCCTTCGGTATGAATCCCCGCTTGGTGGCGGTGGAATATAACGGTGAAATTTTGCATCGGCAATTTTGGGATGCCACCGTGGTGCAAGAGGGCGATCGCTTAGAAATTGTCACCATTGTCGGCGGAGGATGCCCAAACTAACGCTATGGATAAACCAATCATGAAACCGATCGAACCCTACAAAACCTCGCTAAGTCCCAACAATGCCTATTGGATGGCAACGTTAGCGGACCTGGTTTATCATCGGCTCGACGATGGTAGTCCTGATGAAAAAACGATTCTCGATCGCTTACAGGCCGAAGACGACGAATTTTTATCAGTGACCGGAGCCTCTAACCAATCGGCCCAGGGCATCTTGGTGGAGCATGACGACTATTTTTGCCTAGCCTTTCGGGGCACCGATGAGCTAGATGATTGGATGGATAACTTTAATGTGTTCCCGCAAAAAGTTTTCTTTGGGGAATTTCACCGGGGTTTTTGGAATTCGGTGGAGGATATTTGGGAAAAGCTTGAAACCCGATACCGAGAATTGCGAGAGTCGAATAAACGGCCCCTATTTCTCACGGGTCACAGTAAAGGGGGAGCGATGGCGACCGTGGCGGCGGCTAAACTGATTCACCGGGATTGGCCGTTCACGTCGGTGTATACCTTTGGACAACCTCGGGCTATGACGGCGGAGACTGCCCGAATTTTCAACGTGGAAGCCAAAGGCAAATTCTTTCGTTTTCAGAATAATAACGATTTGGTAACTCGTGCCCCAGCCCGATTAATGGGATACAGCCATGTGGGTACCTACGTTCACATCTCAGATGATGCCACCATTTGTTTGGAGCCAGGTTTTTGGCTCCGGTTCCTGGATCAGGTGGATGGAGCCATGGGGGATTTAGGGGAAATCGGTATTGATGGGGTCAAAGATCATGATATGAAGCATTATTTAGCTGCGGTTAGCCAATGGAATTTGGTTTTTTCCTAAATAATCATTGGGTTCTGAGTCGTAGTAGCCGTAGGGTGCGTGTAGCGACAGCGTAACGCACCAAAGAAAAGTGTCATGCTAGTAGAGATGTCATGCTAGGCATCCGGGATAACCGCAATGCATTCAATCTCCACTTGAACGCCTTTGGGTAAACACGCCACTTGGACACAGGCACGGGCAGGAGCTGTTTTTTCATCAAAGGATTCCGCGTAAATAGCGTTTACTTTAGCGAAATCACCCATGTCCGCTAAAAAAACAGTGGTTTTAACCACATGCTCAAAGGTAGCTCCTGCTGCTGCCAGGACTGCGGCTAGGTTTTTCATCACTTGCTGGGTTTCCTGTTCTACGTCGCCGTTGCCGACTAGGGTTCCGGTAGCGGGATCGAGGGCAATTTGACCAGAGACAAAAACCATTTTCCCGGTGGCGGCGATCGCCTGATTATAGGGACCAACGGGGGCCGGGGCTTGGTCAGTTTGGATAACGGTGCGAGTCATAGATTTCTCCAGTGAAAATGAGTTAGTTTGTGGGATTTCAAATAAGGCCAGGGCAGGTGGAGAGTTCCCTAGTAGCAGGGACAGGCCAGCTTAAGGGGCTAACCGGGGCCGAATGCCATAGTGTCGATACTGCCAATAATCCCTGAGAATGCGATCGTGGTCAAAGCACAAATCTTGGGGTAAATTCCACAGGTCGTAAATCCCCAAGGATTTGGCGTCATCCTGGGCCTGAGGTTCACCTGTGGCGGTGGCGAGGAAGACGATGGAAAGGGTGTGTTGGCGGCGATCGCGCTCCGGGTCTGAGTACACCAACAATTGCTCAATTAATTCCACTTGCAGCGCCGTTTCCTCTTGCGCTTCCCGACGAGCGGCAGTTTCTGCGGTTTCGCCATAATCCATAAATCCCCCTGGCAAGGCCCAGCCAAAGGGGGGATTCAGTCGTTCCACTAAGACAATAGGGCGGTGGGGGCGATCGATTAATTCAATGATGATATCGACGGTTGGCGTTGGATTGCGGTAGGTAACAGCAGTACTCATGGTCTTCCCAGACGATTGATGGTCCCAGATGATTATGCCCTATCCCCTACCCTCTTGCCCCCGTAAGGAACCAGAATTCGTCAAGATAAGACAGTAAGGGCATGAGGCTCAGGTATCCGTAGCATAGGGCTGCAAGTCGCTGAGGGATACGTATTCTAGCGCACTGGCATGGGTCGAGGCTAAAACGACCTTGGGTGCCATGCCCGCATCCAGAGCTTCTTTCCAGCGAGAGGCACACAAACACCAGCGATCGCCCGGTTTTAGGCCAGGGAACTGGTACATCGGCACCGGAGTACTCAAATCATTGCCTCTTGCTTTGGTAAATTCGAGAAATTCTGCCGTCATTTCAGCGCAAACCACATGGGCACCCATATCTCCAGCTCCGGTGCGACAGAGACCATCCCGGTAAAAGCCCGTTATGGGATCGGTGCAGCACGGTTGGAGCGGAGTCCCCAAGACATTCATAGATGTTGTGGATGCAGAGGATGATTCTAGGCTCATAGTAATTCTCCGTCAATTCCCTCAATAGTCTTGGCAATAACTGTGGTTTAAATGAAGCTACCAAAGCATAGGGTAACTCAAAGTACGACATTAAACATAACCGAGGATGGTGCATTCATTCGATTTAGATGCTGTCCTCAAAAATAGCCCCAAGAGATAGTCCCAAAAAATAGCTCCAAAAAATAGGATGCAATCGTTACAATACGACAGTACGAGAAGATAACGCATCGAATGGGACAATTGGCAGACATGGGGCAATCGGTTGAACAAAAGTATCAGGCACTTCAGCAACTCATGGTTGAAATGGGGCAGGCGTTAATTGCCTACTCTGGTGGGGTGGATAGCACGCTGGTGGCGAAGGTGGCTTACGATGTGCTGGGCGATCGCGCCGTTGCCATCACGGCTGATTCCCCCTCCCTGATGCCGGATGAATTGGAAGATGCCCGGATTCAAGCCGCAGTGATTGGGATTTCCCATGAAGTTGTGCCAACCCATGAGATGGATGACCCTAATTACACGTCCAATCCGGTTAATCGCTGCTATTTTTGCAAAAGTGAACTGCACGACACCCTCAAGCCCATTGCCCTGAATCGGGGATTTCCCTATGTCGTGGATGGGGTGAATGCGGACGATTTGCAGGATTATCGTCCGGGTATCCAAGCCGCTAAGGAACGGGGAGCGCGATCGCCCCTGGCCGAATTAGGCATTACTAAGCTGGAAGTGCGGGAAATGTCCCGTTACCTAGGACTAGCATGGTGGGATAAGCCCGCCCAGCCCTGTCTTAGTTCTCGCTTTCCCTATGGCGAAACCATTACGGTGGAAAAGCTCCAGCGGGTCGGTCAAGCTGAACGTTATCTCCGCCAATTGGGGATCAAAAATGTCCGCGTTCGCTCCCACGGAGACACAGCCCGGATTGAACTGTTGCCGGATCAAATTCAAGAATTTGTGGCTTCTACCGATTTACCTAACCTCGTCAAAGCTTTGCAAGCCTTCGGTTTTCTCTACGTTACCTTAGATTTGGAAGGCTATCAGAGTGGCAAGCTTAACCGGGTGCTAACCACTTCCATGAGTTACCATTGACCTTCTTTACCTACGCTGACCGTCTGTGTCAGGAGGGCCTGGAAATTGAAGACCTTCGGAGAATTGGGGTGGCGGTGGGCTAGGGGTGCTCACCGCCACCCCAAAATTTTGGACTTTATTTCATGATCATTTCTAGGCTTTCACGTTTGGAACGCTTGAACACAAGCAATACTGGTGTTTTCAGGGGTTGTTATGGTCTCGATTGAATCTGAATCGAATCTGAGAAGTTGTTGCATACCCTATCAATCAGCAATGTTACTCAATATAACGTTAAGACTCACAAACATTTGACTTGATTCTCAGTAATGTTCAGTAGTATAGAGATGGGACGATATCTGGTAGTGGGGGCTCTTTCCAGATATTGTCCTACCTGACTCAACGGTTCTCTTGAGGTGTCCTTAGGATTGCTCGTCGGGTTTAAATGAATGACGAACGTGGAGCCATTGCTACTGATTCTTATGATCTCTAGGGTTTTTCCTCGTTTTCCTCTCTAAGTTATTGAGTTAAGTTATGGAGGTGTCATCCGTCTTACTCACAAGATCCCCAACTTTTGTCGGTATAACAGCTAAATAAAGAGATTAAGAAACAAGGGGTTTAGGAGAACGTTATGAGCCATTGTCTTTGCTGTCACAACACATTGCTACGGCATATTCGTCAAAGTCAGGTTTATTGGTATTGCCCTAATTGTCACCAAGAAATGCCCCAAGCTACGGCTACTCTAAGCTTTAAAGTCTGCGTTTCTAATCAGGTGCAGATTGCCAGTTTATCGGTTGTATAACGTTACAGCCGTGAGCAATAGTGTTCAGATGGATATTACGTTTGATCGTTTGATATGAAGAATAGCGTCGGGAAACGATGCAAGCCCCTTCTAAGTCGTGCTACGCACTGGCTTAGTTGAATGATTAGGAGAAGACCGTTATTTTATGCTGATCCAGCATCTTCCTTTATGTTCCCCCGCAGTAAAAAAGAGGCAGTAGGCTCCGTGCCCTGCCTCTTTGCTTTTTGGGGGGATGACTCAAAGGGAGTTGATAATATAGCAATAACCACAGGGGATAGGACGTTTTGGTCTAAATGCGATCGCCCCCCTGATTTTAAGATCACTTTACTTTAAGGACACCTTACTTTAAGGAAATACGACGCACGGCCAGTAAGCTTCCCATAATTCCCACAGAGCTACCCAGCCCCAATAGCACCAACGGCAAGAGCAAGCGACGGTGTGGATCGAGCTGAAAATCATTGGCCAAAAATTGGATAAATTCTGGTTGCTGGGCAATGAGTTGGCGCAAAAAAAACTGCAAGCCGAGGATAAGACTCCAAGCAATGCCTGCACCAATAATGCCAAAGGTAATGCCCTGCAAAATAAAGGGGCAATAAATCCATAGGCTTGTGGCTCCAACCAATTGCATGACCTCAATTTCCCGTCGCCGTGCCATGACAATCAGGCGGATTGTGGTGGTAATGACGGCGATCGCCGTCAACGTTAGCACCGAGGTCACGGCAACACTGACCCAGTTCAACCCCTTATTCAGTTGGGCAATCCGTTTCACCGCCTCATCGACATAGCTGACCGCATCCACCCCCTCGATTGCAGCCAGTTGCTCCGCCAATTGGGGGACAGCAACGGAATCGATCGCTTTTACCTTTAGCTCATCCACCAACGGATTACCATTTAATTGCTCCGTCGCTCCAGCAATATCGGAAATGCCCATCTCTCTCACCAGAGTTTCCCAAGCCTCTTGCTTGGAAATGATGGTCACATCACTCACATTGGGCAAGGTTTGGATCATCGGATTCACCGTATCTGCCGCCACTCCTGGCTCCAGGTAAACCGACACTTCTAACTGGCTACCAAAATCATAGAGTAATCGTTCAACCTGCCAAGACGCATGTAAGCTAATGCCAAACAAAAACAACAGCACGGTGACAGTGCTGATCGCCGCCCAATTCATCCATCCACCTCGCTGCAAACCGAGGAGGGTTTCCCGTAATAAGTAATCCGCCTTGGTCAGCCAGCGCAGCACAATAGGACTCTCCTTACCGTCAGATTGGTACAGTGCAAATCTATTCTATGGGCTTTGCCTAATTTCCGTAGTGTTTTCCCAAAATTTTTCAGTGATCTGACCCTACTGCTACGTCAAAGACCGGGAATAAATCGCCCCGGACTAAGCTGATGTTGAGGATCAAACTGATGTTTGAGGCGTTGCATCAGCCCCAAGGCTTGGCCCTGATACCCCCACAGATCCAATGTTTGCTTCCATGGGGATGGGGCTGCTAAAACCGAGAGAAACCCGTTGAAGGACTGGCAGCGCTGCCGTATTTTTTCCACTGCCGCTATGGATAAATCTTCGGCATCCCCATATAACCAGCCCAATCCGCTACCGCCGTTAATCCAGCCATGGGTCGGTGGATAGTGGTGGTTGAGCCATTCCAGCATGGGCACTGCTTGGGCGGGCAGCACGCCTAGCTTACAGGTGACGACGCTGGGACTTGGAGCTTGAGAGCGTTGTGCCCCCAACTGTTGCCATAAAGCGAGTTCCGTAGCCCCGTCCAGCACTTCGCCTATTAACCCATTCCCCTTGCCCCACTGTATCAGTTGTTCTGACTGTTGATCGACGCTAACATCTATGCTTTGAAAGCGAACAACCAAGGTGAGCCAATTGCTTTGGGGCGGCGGGGCGGGGATGTTGCGATGGGCGATGGGCAGGATTGGCATCAATGTTGCCATGGTTGGCGGTAATACTACTGCAAATGCCGTTGGAGTCAGGGATGAGGCAAATAGTTGGGCGGCTACGGTTTGAATGGCTGTCCCTGACCCCGATAAACAAACTGTTTTGGCGGTTTCGGCTACGGGGTATAACCGTAGGGTGAGTTGACTGATGATTCCCAAACTTCCCCACGATCCCGTAAACAGCTTCATCAAGTCGTATCCCGCTACATTTTTGACCACCTGACCTCCAGCTTTGGTCAATTGCCCATCCGCTCGGACTACGGAAATGCCGATGACGCGATCGCGCACCCCCCCATATCGTTGGCGTAAAAACCCCGTATCTGCCGTTGCCACCACCCCACCGATTGTTGCCCGATCGCCATAGCTTGGATCGATCGCTAATTGCTGTTTGCTGGGGGCCAATGTTTTTTGCAATGCTGAAAACGAACACCCCGCCTCCACCGTCACCGTCAAATCCCCAACTGCATGGTCAATGACTTGGGCTAGCCGCTCAGTGCTAACAACAACATCAACCCCAGATGCTAGTCCCCCCCAATGCAGCTTGCTACCCCTCCCACAGGGCAACACGCGCCAGTTTTCTTGGTGGGCACAAGTGATGAGTTCAGCCAATTCTGCCTGAGTCCGGGGATAAACGACCCCAGCCGGAGTAGAGTCAGCCACCATCCCCCGTAACAGTTGCCGTTGCCACGGCGTTTCAATGTCGTCCCAGGCGCTGATTTGTTCCGGTTTAACAATGGTGGAAAGCTGATTGAGAATCTGATCCCGTTGCTGCATCACGTCCCTTAGTTTGGATTGATCGATAGTTAAATTTTGAGTTAAATTTTGGCTGGAATAAAGGTTATTAATGTTCGGTTAGTCACGTTCTGACTCTCTAATCCCTAACTGGCTACTGGTCACTAGCTACTCGTTACGGGTTGTTGGCTACTGGCTATCTGGGTGTTCTGGATTCGGGTTCAAGGGGGGCATACCAGATGGTAGGGTTGTGGGTTGTGTCAAAACCACTGTTTCATTATTGCTGTAATAATGCAGCCCAAGTGGCTGGTCCCACGATGCCATCGGCATTCAGGCTAAACGAGCGCTGGGCTGCTTTTACCGCTGCTTCGGTTTGGCTTCCAAATACTCCGTCCACGGTTCCTTGGAAAAATCCTAACCGCCGTAGGCGTTCCTGGACGCTAGTTACGGCGGGGCCACGCATTCCCAGCCTGAGGGTAGGGAGGGAGACATCGGCTGGGGGCGTTGGGGGGTTGGGGGGTTGGGGGGTTGGGGCTGGAGTGGCGGTGGGGGGAGTGGCGGTGGGGGGAGTGGCTGGTGAGGATGGGGATGGGGATGGGGATGGTGGGGCTACCACATTGGTGGATGGTATCTGTTGAGGCAAGGGCAACAGTTTGGCCCAGGTTGTTGGTCCTACAATGCCGTCACCGTTTAGTCCGGCGGCCTGCTGAAATGCAATGATGGCTAACACTGTACTTTCTTGGTAGCGACCATCAATGGGACCAGAGTAGTAGCCCATAATTTGCAGTAGTGCCTGAATGGCCTGTACCTGTGGACCTTCCTCGCCAAATTGGAGTAAGGGGCGATCGCTCCCGGCTAGGGCTGTATCGACTAGGGCCAGTCTGACTTGAGGAGGGGAGATCGGGATGGCTGCTGTGCTAGGGGTGGTCGCCCCTTTGGCTGCTCCATTGCTGAGCAGGGCGCTGGGGAGGGAACTGAGGATGGCGATCGCCCCCGCAACGCCCCAAGCCCTAAATTGTTGATAGCTATGACTTTTCCCCATTGTGCGTTTTTGCATTTGAACTGGTCCCATACAAATCCACCCCACCCCTCAACAGTAATACACTTGACGTTAGCGGACCCCAAACGGCCTAGATTTTGTTAAACTGCCCCTACTTAAGCCGAATCGTTAAGCCGATATTACCGTTTAAATCAGTCCTTGGTTCGTTCGTTGGTTATCCTGGGATTGAACTATTCCGTGGCCTTGGGATTACTCGTATAAGTAGATT